>DCMG01000023.1:4296-13224 GCA_002321335.1 Bacteroidales bacterium UBA1628
CTCCGTTGTAGCGGATCCACCACTGGTCGGGCATATTCCTTAATCTTTCCCACGTTCCGCTGTCTTCTTTTCCGGCCTTGCCGAATCCGGCGCCGGGCGTGAAGCGGGTATGGGCGAGCCTATTCCATTCAGCATCAGTCATGCTCTTGTCCCACAGAGCCTTCGGCTCCGGACGGGCAAGAACATATTCACCAAACCTTTCGAGCTTCGCGCCTCTTCCGGAGTCGAGAAGTTCGTAGTCCTTCCAATTCTGTGGATTAAACTCGATCGTCATATCGTGCAAAGATAGGAAAAAGAAAGCCTATTTTATCCTCTTGTGGCGGGATTTAATCGTTATAGTCTGGTTGACTGATTCCCAATCCGCTGAATTTTACTATATTTGCGTCTTGAAAAACGCTAACAATTTTTAAACAATACCGTTATGCAACAGCACATTGACACCTACGATTTCAAAGGTAAGAAGGCTATTGTCAGAGTGGATTTCAACGTTCCGCTCGATGAGAATTTCAACATCACAGACGACACCCGTATCCGCGCGGCTCTCCCTACACTCAAGAAAGTGCTCGCCGAGGGCGGTTCACTTATTCTTATGTCCCACCTCGGACGTCCGAAGGGAGTGGATCCTAAGTTCTCCCTCAAGCATATTCTCGCTCACGTCTCAGAGTGTCTCGGAGTTCCGGTTCAGTTCGCCGACGACTGCCAGAAGGCAGACGCGCAGGCAGCCGCCCTCAAGCCGGGTGAGGTCCTGATGCTTGAGAACCTCCGTTTCTACGCAGAGGAGGAGGGCAAGCCGAGAGGACTCGCCGCTGACGCCACCGATGAGGAGAAGGCGGAGGCCAAGAAGGCCGTGAAGGCAAGCCAGAAAGAGTTCGTGAAGAAGCTCGCATCCTATGCTGACTGCTACATCAACGACGCTTTCGGCACAGCTCACAGGGCTCATGCCTCAACCGCTCTCATCGCCGCCTACTTCCCGAACGACAAGATGTTCGGCTATCTGATGGAGAAAGAGGTCAAGGCCATCGAGAACGTTCTGAAGAACGCCAAGCGTCCTTTCACCGCCATCATCGGAGGCTCAAAGGTTTCCAGCAAGCTCGGTGTCATCAAGAACCTGCTCGACAAGGTTGACAACCTCATCATCGGCGGTGGTATGGGCTACACATTCATCAAGGCCCAGGGCGGTCACATCGGCAAGTCTCTCCATGAGGACGAACTTATTCCTGATGCTCTTGAGATTATGAAAGAGGCTAAGGAGAAAGGCGTTAACCTTTCGCTTTCTGTCGCTACGGTTTCTGCTCAGGAGTTCAGCAACGACGCTCCTCGCAAGACGTTCGACATATTCAACATTCCTGATGATTGGGAGGGAATGGACGCTTCCGATGCTTCCCTTGAGAACTGGAAGAAGATCATTCTGGCTTCCAAGACCATCCTTTGGAACGGCCCTGTCGGAGTGTTCGAACTTCCTAACTTCGCTCACGGAACAGAGAAGATCGCTGAGTTTGTGGCTGAGGCTACCCAGAATGGAGCTTACTCTCTTGTAGGTGGCGGAGATTCAGTGGCCGCTGTCACCAAACTTGGATTCGCCGACAAGGTTAGCTATGTCTCCACCGGTGGCGGCGCCATGCTTGAGGCCATCGAGGGCAAGGAACTCCCTGGCATAGCCGCTATCCGCGACTAGTCACTCGGATAATCCGAAAAATACACTATCTTTGTACGAAAAGTGACAATTGATTATGGATTTGCTGTTCGTACATTGGAATATGAATCCGGAGATATTCAGGATCGGATCTTTCGCCGTAAGGTGGTATGGTCTCCTGTTTGTTTCCGGGTTTGTTCTTGGTTACTGGATGTTCGCGAAGTTCTTCAAGAGGGAGAAGGTCAATGAGGCCCTTCTTGATTCGCTTCTCTACACTTTGCTGATCGGTACTTTGGTCGGAGCCCGTCTGGGGCATTGCATTTTCTATCAGCCTGACTATTATTTCGGCTCATGGAAGGGTTTCCTTGAGATATTCGCTGTGTGGCACGGAGGACTCGCCAGCCATGGAGGGGCGCTGATGCTGCTCCTGTGCATGTGGTGGTTCGCGAACAAGTACGGCAAGAAGAATCACATTGATTTTCTGTGGATTCTGGATCATCTGGCGATTGCCGTCGCGTTTGCGGCGACATTCATCAGGCTGGGAAATCTTTGCAACTCTGAAATATACGGTGACGTCACAAATCTTCCATGGGGCTTCATCTTTGAACGCAGGGGAGAGACCGAACCGAAGCATCCTACCCAGATCTACGAGGCTCTCAGTTACTTGATCCTTGGCTTGGGACTCCTTTGGCTTTATGTCAAGAAACTGGACAAGATGTACCGAGGCACTTTCATCGGAATATTCTTCATCGTATGCTTCGGAATGCGTTTCCTCATAGAGTTCATCAAGGAGCCTCAGGTCGATTTCGAGAATTCGATGGCTTTGGACATGGGACAGTTGTTGAGCATCCCGTTCGTGCTGCTAGGCATCGGACTCCTTATATATTCATATAGGAAGAAAATTCCTGCGGCAGCGGTTATTCCAGACACCAAGCCTAAGAAGGCTGAGCCAACCCACTACGCCAAAGGTCTTAACGGATAGTTTATGGTAAAAGCGATATTCTTTGATATTGACGGGACATTGGTGAGTTTCAACACTCACAGGATGTCAGAACATTTAAAGGAGAAACTTCACGAGCTTCAGGCCAAGGGCGTGAAGCTTTTCATTTCAAGCGGACGGGCCAGACTGGTGATGAACAATCTGGACGATTTCCCGTTTGATGGTTATGTGGAGATGAACGGGGCAAAGACCACACTCGGAGAAGAAGTGATTGACAGCCACCCGCTTTGTGAGGCGACGTCTCTTCAAGTGGCAGAGCTTGCTGAGCGAGAGAATGTCTCATGCTGGGTGTTCGCGGACAATGTCGCGGGAATCAATTTCAGCAGCCCTCATGCCGTCGAAGTCGCCGACATGATCAACCTGCACCCCGCTCATTTTCTGAACCTTTCGCAGGTGGCAAGAGAGCACACGGTTTATGAATATACCATATTCTTTGACGAAGACCAGGCTGAGCGTATGCTTTACCCTGTCCTGAAGAATGTCTCTTACACAAGGTGGCATCCTTATTTTCTGGACATCGTGCCGGAAGGCCTGTCCAAATCCTATGGAGCCGCCAGGATTCTGGAACGTATCGGAGTGAAGCGAGAGGAGTGCATGGCGTTCGGCGACGGCGGCAATGATATTCCGATCATTGAATATGCTGGAGTAGGCGTTGCGATGGGTAATGCCACAGACGATGTGAAGGCCGCCGCTGACTATGTCACTGACACGGTTGACGAGGATGGAGTGGTCACCGCACTTGAACATTTCGGAGTGCTCTAGGAAACTTGTAAAATTTTCTAGTTTTTCGGTACATCGTTTTATTCGGTTGAAAATAAGTAAGATGGTGATTCTGTCGCAAGTTTTGCGGCGGAATTTCTTTGTCTTAATGCTTGAGATTTTGATTTATTTGCATAACATTTGCAGACTGATTTACCCGTTTTTATGTAAGGATTACTATAGAACTTATGGCTGAATTGACAAAAGAAACGATCATGCTGACAGCGAACGGACTCTTTTCCAAAGACGGAGTCCGCGAGGTGTCAATTGATGACATTTGCCGCAAACTTTGCATCTCAAAGAAGACATTCTACCAGTTCTATGCGCAGAAAGAGGATCTAGTGGCCGATGTCGTGACGTACAATGTCAAAAGGAAAAAAGCCGAGTTTGAGAAATTTGTCGAAGGAAAGAACATCGTGCAGATTCTGAAGTCTATGTTCGCGCTTGTCAACAAGAAGAAGACCATTGACAGGGACAAGAGAATGGTTAAGGACATCATGAAGTACTATCCGGAAACATTTACCAAGCATGCGGAGGATCGAAGTAAAGCCATGCATCAATTCTTTGTGGAACGCTTCCGGGAAGGAATGGAACAGGGCCTTGTCAGAACAGACATGGATGTCGATGGCATTCAACTGCTGATTTGCATCATGCACGATGGAATGGCTGATTATCTTGAAGGTGACCATCACTTTGACTGGGTCA
This sequence comes from Bacteroidales bacterium UBA1628, assembly GCA_002321335.1. Taxonomy (GTDB): domain Bacteria; phylum Bacteroidota; class Bacteroidia; order Bacteroidales; family UBA932; genus Cryptobacteroides. The sequence goes on from DCMG01000023.1 coordinate 8,394, forward strand.
AAGTCTCGTTCAAATCCCTGACCGCCGCTTTTGAGGACATTGTCACGAGAGTCGTTCTGACTCCGAGAGGCTTTGCTGAGTATTCATCACTGGAAAAGAAAAGCTAGCCGCTTAGGATGAGGTTGAATATTCATTTGTCCATTCAGAATGATGATAAGTGGTTGAGAATGTAGAAATTGATTGTTGCGCATTGTCTATTGGCCACGAATGGTTATTCGGTCTGCACGAACTAATTTTGCAAATAAAGATTTTAAGATATGAGTATGAAAAACAGTTTTAAGTATTTTATTCTGGTCGCTGCGGCTCTGCCTTTGACTCTGTCCGCTCAGGCTCAGTACCGGAATGACACCATCCCGAAGGAGTCTCCTAAGGACACCTCGCTGGTGACGCTGACCTTGAATGACGCCCTCCAGATCGCCCTGAGCGAAAATGTCGCGGTCAAGGTCGCGGACAAGGAAATCCAGCGCACTGAATATGCTAAAAAAGGCACATACGCCTCTCTGTTCCCGCAGATCAACGCATCCGGAGCCTATCAGAGAACAATCAAGAAGCAGATGATGTACATGGACTCCGACAGCGGTTCGGATGATGAGGGCGGAGGCTTGGGAATGCTCAGTTCGCTTCTTCCGTACATTGTGAGAATCAACGAATTGTCTGAGAATGCAGGGATGGATCCCGTAAAGATGGACTCTGGCGGAAGCAGCTCTAACAGCGGTGGCTTCGCCGTGGGTCGTTGGAACACCTACAACTATGGTGTTTCCGCTTCGATGCCGATTGTAAACGCCCAGCTCTGGGAAAGCCTTAAGATTTCAGGACAGAGCGTGGATCTTGCCGTGGAGAAAGCCAGGTCTTCAAGGCTTGACATGGTGACACAGGTCAAGCAGGCCTATTACGCTGTCCTGCTGGCCAAGGAGGCTTTCAATGTCTATAAGGATGTCTATGAGAATGCGGTGGATAATTTTGCCCAGACGGAAAAGCGTTACAACGCCCAGAAAGCTTCTGAACTTGAATATACAAGAGCAAAATCAACCGTTGCAGCAGCGATACCAAACGTTTACAATGCGGAAAGCTCAGTGATTCTAGCCCTTTGGCAGTTAAAGGCTGTGATGGGAATTGAACTTGAAAGGAACATCGATGTGTCCGGTTCACTTGACGAATTTTCAAAGGAGATGTTCCGTGACATCAATGAACATCGCGATCCTTCTTTGGAATATAACACCACAATGCGTCAGCTTGAGATCCAGGCCGAGCAGTTGGCCACGACCGTGCGCATGCAGAAGGCCGCCTATCTGCCGACCCTCGCCGCAAGTTTCTCCTACAGCATGATCGCGATGACCAACGACTTCAAGTTCAGCGAGTACCAATGGTCTCCATATTCTTATGTAGGAGTGAGCCTTTCAATCCCTATTTTCTCCGGTGGCAAGCGCTACAACGATGTTCGCCAGACAAAGGTGCAGGCCGCTCAGCTTGACCTCCAGAGGGTTGAGACCGAAAGGCAGTTGAGGATAGCCATTCGTCAGTACCTCAACACCATGGAGACTAACATGAAGAGTTACAATTCCGCCGCGGAGGCTGTGGCCCTCGCGCAGAAAGCCTACGACATCGCCGCCAAGTCTTACAAGGTCGGCAAGAGCACGATCACGGAACTGAACGATGCGCAGCTTACCCTGACGCAGGCCAGTCTGGCTCAGTCACAGGCAGTTTATAATTTTGTCGTGGCTAAGTCCAATCTTGAAAAGACCCTCGGCTACGATTTCATCGATGAAAAGGGAGATGTCGATCTCGAAAACATGTAAAAAATAAAACATTAAGAATATGAACAAGATTATCAGAACAATGGCTTTCGTCTCAGCCACCGCGCTTCTCGCCTCGTGCGGAAACGGCAAGAAAGCCGACAATGCATCTGCTGCCCAGAATGTTGAGGAAAGGGCGACGTTGATTTCCACAGCCACCGCTGTGAGACAGGAAGTCCCTCAGACGGAAACATATTCATCATCCGTACAGGCTTTCGCCATCAACAACATCGCGCCTCAGACCGGTGGCAGGATCAAGACGATCAAAGTTGATGTCGGCAGTTTTGTGGAGAAGAATCAGCTGCTTGCCGAGATGGATGCCGCCCAGCTGGATCAGGCAAGACTCAAGCTTGTGAACGACTCGACCGAACTCAGTCGTTTGAGAAGCCTTTACGAGGAAGGTGGAGTGTCAAAGTCTGATTTTGACGCCGCCGAGATGGGCTACAAGGTAAGCCGCAGGTCTTACAACAACCTGCTTGAGAACACATGGCTTCGTTCTCCTATAAGCGGAGTCATCACCGCAAGGAACTACGATCAGGGCGATCTCTATTCCGGTCAGCCTATCTTTGTGGTTCAGCAGATCACTCCAGTTAAGCTTTTGGTCGGAATCTCAGAATCAGACTACACGAAGGTCAAGAAAGGAGATCAGGTGGAGATCACAGCTGACGCCATTCCTGGCAGAACATTCACCGGCAAGGTCAACAAGGTCTATCCTACTATTGATCCTACCAGTCACACATTCACGACAGAGGTCCTTGTTGGCAACGCTGACAGAACCCTGCGCCCAGGAATGTTCGCGAGAGTCAAGGTGGAATTTGGGGTGAACAACAGCATCATTGTTCCTGACGAGGCGGTTGTGAAGATGCAAGGCTCAGGTCAGAGAAGCGTCTATGTCGTTAATTCCGACAACACTGTCAACAGTGTCATCGTCAAGATCGGTCGTCATTTCGACAGATATTATGAGATTCTCGAAGGTCTGAACGAGGGCGACATCGTCGCCACCAAGGGAAGCTCCAGCCTTAAGGATGGAGCCAAAGTCGAGATCTCCAAGAACAACTAAAGGCATTAAACTATGAGTATATACAGATCCGCGGTGAAGAAGCCCGTTACGACAGCGTTGATATTCGTTGCTTTCGCTGTCTTCGGAATCTTCTCACTGATGAACACATCTTTGGCGAACTTCCCGGATTTCGACGCGAATGTCGTTCTGGTGATGTCGTCATATCCGGGAGCGAGCGCTTCCGACATCGAGAACAACCTCACAAAAGTGCTTGAAAACACCTTGAACGGTGTGGAAGACCTTAAGGACATCACTTCCAGATCGAAGGAGAATGTCTCAATCGTTGTCTTGGAGTTTGAGTATGGAACCGACATCGACGAGGCCTGCAACAACATCCGAGACAAACTGGATCTTGTAAACTCATCCCTGCCTGACGGAGCATCCGTTCCGGTGCTCTTCAAGTTCGGTATGGATGACATGCCGGTGCTGATTCTTTCTGCAAAGGCGGACAAGAGCCTGATGGGGCTTGACAAGATTCTGGACGACAAGCTTGTCACCCCTCTGGGACGTGTGAAAGGCGTTGGTACCGTCAGTGTTTCGGGTGCCCCGGAAAGGGAAATCCATGTCTATTGCGATCCTAACAAACTGGAAGCCTATGGCTTGAGTGTGTCGGGAATATCCCAGACCATAGCGGCCGAGAACCGTAACGTCCCTTCCGGAAGCATCGACATCGGTGCCGAATCCTTCACCCTTCGTGTTGAGAAGGAGTTCAAGGATCCTTCAGAGTTGCTTGACATCGTTGTCAGCACGAGAAATGGCCAGACGGTTTATCTGAGGGATGTCGCCACAGTCATCGATGGCCTGGAGGAAAAATCTCAGGAGTCTTTCACCAACGGTGAGAGGGCCGCGATGATCGCTATCCAGAAACAGTCCGGAGCCAACACCGTCAATGTCATCAAGAGTGTCAAAGAAAAACTCAAGACGATTGAGCCGACTCTTCCATCCGATGTGAAGATCACCACTGTGGTTGACAGCTCCACCAACATTCTGAACACCCTTAACTCCTTGAAGGAGACGATTATCATCACCCTTTTGGTGGTCATGCTCGTGGTCTATATATTCCTTGGCCGTTGGAGAGCGACTTTCATTATCGTGCTTTCCATCCCTATCGCCTTGCTTGGCTCCTTGATTTACCTTTACGCCACAGGCAACACGTTGAACATCATCTCAATGTCAGCCTTGTCCATTGCGATTGGTATGGTGGTGGATGATGCCATCGTGGTGTTGGAGAACATCTCCACTCACTTGGAGCGAGGTGAGAAACCGACCGAGGCCGCTGTTCATGGAACCTCCGAGGTGGGTATCTCCGTAATCGCATCAACCCTTACGATGCTCTGCGTGTTCCTGCCTTTGACCATGGTTTCCGGAATGGCCGGAATCATGTTCAAGCAACTTGGCTGGATTGTCAGCATCATCATGATCATCTCCACGACCGCAGCGCTTACCCTTGTGCCTATGCTCTGCTCAAGAATGCTGAGCAACAAGCCTAAGAACGGCAAACTGCACAGGGCAATCTTCGACAATGTCGAGAAGTTCCTTAACAAGATTTCCGATGGCTACGCCAAGATCATCGGTTGGTGCATGAACCATAGGAAAACCGTCATATTCAGTGGTCTTGCTATCTTCGTGGCCGTCCTTGTGCTGCTTGGTCCTGGTGTCAAGAGTGAGTATTTCCCGCACTCCGATGAGGGGCGTCTTACCGTATCTATCGAACTTCCGGTGGGTACCGAGCAGACGGTGACTGGAGAGTTCGCCAAGAATTTCGCTGCAAGAATCAAATCTGAAATTCCTGAAATCCAGGTGCTTCAGTACCGCTTTGGCCAGGCAAGCACCGACAATGTCTGGGGAAGCATGCAGTCCAACGGCTCCTACATCATCTCGATGAACATCAACCTTGGCTCAATGGAAGACCGTGAGCGTTCTTCTTCCGAGATCGCGGACATCATCCGTAAGGATCTCAGGGAATATCCTGAAGTCA
>DCMG01000061.1 GCA_002321335.1 Bacteroidales bacterium UBA1628
CTTAAAAAGGTGTTATATAGAATCATTGAATTACAAAAATACAGAACCATGAATGAAATCATAACACGTTTTCAACTTTCAACTTGTAACGGACGGATCGACATCAACAATGTTACGGCAAAACCAACAGCAACTGGTTTCATTATTGAAGCCAAAGGATCCGATATAACAGAGAATATCAATGCAATCCTCAATTATGCTTACGATTGGCACAGTAATTTTCGCGAAGGGTACAGTATAGTAGGCAAAGGAAACCGCTGCGGTATTATCAACCTTTGCTTGCAAGAGAGAGTGAAAACGAAATACGAAAGTATAATAGGCGTAAACGAAACTTATGCTGTAGTAAGACTAAACGGGAAATACTCATATATCCAAATGGAAGGATATGCGGATCCATATGAGTATCCAGAGAAGTTTGACGATGCCAGGCCAATCATTAACGGAATTGGAGTTGTTATGACAGATGGCGAATTTGGCTTGTTCTCAGCAGATGCTGGAAAAGTTATTGTTCCATGTCAGTATGAGTGGATAAAGGACTTCGCTCTTAACCGTGAATACACTGCTTTTAAAGAAGATGATCTTTGGGGGCTAATCAACAAGGAGGGGGAAATCCTTCTTAAACCCACATTCGAATCTATTAAATCCGGCAACAATGGGTTCATAGGGAAAATAGGAGATGACGAGTATCAGTGTGCCCCAGATGGAAGTTACTATAAACTCGTATATAATTACCAATAATTATTTTTGACAGAAAATATATTCCATGTGATATGGCAAGGTGTAGTAGTGACATTGAAACCGCTAAAGAGTCCCTCGACAAGAGGAACGAAAAAGTAAGCCCATTTATTAGATTCCGCAAAGGTGATGAGGTGACTCTGGTGGTCACCACCAGGTCTGGCAAGGAAGACATCATCTCCAGGGGAACAGGTTTCCGGCCAAGGGGTGCTGATGGGCTCCCTGGTGAGGAAGTCCTCTCATATAAATTTCTCCTCAAGAGAGGAGAAAGGGCGACGGTCCCAGTGTACATCACACTGGGAGTTTTCACCAGTTTGCCACTTGTGAAGAGAGGGTTTGGGCCTTCCGATTCGGAGGCCCAGAGAATGGGTGCTAACAACGCCATTTTTGATGGTTTCTATATGAGGTCTGCAGAAGAGATCATCGCAAACCTCCGCAGGGGGGTAATTTGCGATGAGGTCTTTACAACCCCAAGATCAAGTGCTCAGTGTTATCGCTGGCGCTTGAAATAATCAATAGCTCCTCTGCAATTAATTAGATGGGCTATTTTTGTAAACCTACTAAAACCAGTTTGCATATTTGGTAGTTAACAGGACAGTTGACAAATGAGAACGTTATATTCACGTCTTGCGACATTGGCTGCACGGACCTTTGCGGTTTCTGTGTTGTTTGTCGGTTGTGGTGGCTCCGGTAACGAAAAGAAAGATGATCCGGAGGTGCCTCCTGTGGATGAAGTGGCTTTCGCACGTGGAGCGGATATCGGATGGGCTTCGGAGATGGAATATGATATGGTTTACAATCCGTCCAGAGTCAACGGTACAGCGTTCAAGGATGCTAAGGGTAATACCGGGCTGTTTCCAGTGCTGAAGGGCGCCGGCATCAACGCAATCCGTCTCCGCATTTGGGTGAAGCCGGAGGATCCTAATGCTTGGAGCGGTAAGGATGATGTCGTGAATATGGCCAAACGGGCTGCCGAGGCAGGAATGTCGGTGATGATTGATTTCCACTACAGCGATTTCTTCGCAGACCCACAGCGGCAGAACACACCGGCTGATTGGAGCGGTCTTGATCTTAACGGCCTTTGCGTCAAGGTTGCCGAACACACCAAAGACGTTCTCTCCGCACTGAAATCCGCCGGAGTGACTCCACTTTGGGTCCAGGTAGGAAACGAGACCCGTCCGGGAATGCTTTGGGAGACCGGTCGGCTTTACAATGACAAAGGCGAGATCGCTGGTGGATGGAAGAACTACGCCACGCTTACTAACGCTGGTTACGATGCCGTCAAGGCCATATTCCCTAACGCGCAGGTGATTGTCCACATTGACAATGCCTATCAGGACAACACTTGGTTTTTTGATAAACTCAAGGCTAATGGTGGCAAGTTCGATATGATCGGCCTCTCGCACTACCCGATGACCAACTCACAAATGACTTGGAAGGCTATGAACTCTTCCGCTGTCTTGAACATCAAGTCTCTGGCTTCCAAGTATGGCTGCAAGGTGATGGTCTGCGAAATCGGTGTGAGGGACACCGCCGAAGACATCGCCACCTCAACCCAGTGCATAACCGAATTTATGAACTCCGTGAAATCTCTGTCTGTCTGCGCCGGTGTATTCTACTGGGAACCACAGGTTGACGGCAAATGGATACCTTCCATCTATGAGAGACCGGACCGTAACTGGGGCGCATACAATATGGGAGCTTTCACCTCCGACGGCTCGACCCTCTCCCCGACCTCCATCCTCGCTCCGTTCGCTGAATAGTCACGCGTTCCTGCATATTTTCAGTGGTTCCTCCTATCATCATTGTAAATAGTAACTGCTTGAAAACAGTGCGATAAGCTGTTTCCCTTTAGGAACTTTCAACTAAAGGCAATCGCTCTATGGCCTGTGCTTAAACTGTTTACATTACACGGCTTCAATCCGCAGGAATCTACGGGCGTGATTAAGGGTGATACCACAGGCGGCGACCAACTCGTTAAGGTAAACGATTCGTGCCTCGGCCGGAAGCCGTAGCACATCCTCGATGCCTGAAAACCGTTTGTCCGATGCCAGATGATGCGCCATTTTCCTGTAAGCGGCTCCGGAATGGGGATCGTGCGGCTCACGGATGTCATATTCATTGCCAGTGTTGCTGCCGAAAGCCGTGAGCATATTCACGTAACTGCCGTAGTAACCGATAGCTTTCTTGAAATCGATGACTGAATATTCCTTGACAATGAAATCAATCAGCTGCATCTTTTCGCTCATATTCAATGATTTGAATAGGTCGTCAAGCACTTCGTAGGTAAGTGGCCTTTTGTGGGTGTGAAGTGCCCTGACCTTCGCCACCGCCTTCCTCATTCCGACCGAAGCCTCCCGCAAGATAAGTTTCTCTGAATATGGATGTTCAGAGTCCGCATAGGCCAGGAAGTTCCAATGCCATTCCTCAGCCCGTTTGCATATCCGGTCTTCAACAGGATTGTTGTAGAGATAGGCGAGTGAGGTTCTGATCTGCTTGTCTCCACGTTTGTTTGAGAGGCCGAATGTGGTGAACAACCTTCCAGTCAAACCGTGTCTGGCATTGTAGGCCTTTGAGAACTTGGAACAAAACTCTTGAATGAACCGCGCCACAGTCTCGTGATTGTCTGCCTCGACCAGTATGTGAATATGATTGTACATCAAACAGAGCCCCAAAACTCGAATTTTGTACTTTGTCGCTGTAAGTGAAAAAATCGTGAAGAACACAAGTGAGTCCTTCACATTGTAGAACACCACGAATCCAGACCGTGCCCTTTGGTAGATATGCCCGACCGCACCCCTCTGATAAATCATTCGCCTCAAACGAGCCATAATTCAATAATTTAAGTTGGTCAATATGTTTTCGGCAAGATAGGCATTTATTCACAGAACTCCAAAAGAATTCGGAACTATGCACTTTAGGCTTGCGTATAGATGCATCCTTAAATTACCTTATTATGTTGGCAAATAAGCCCGAAAGAATTTCATCAGCTGTATCTGGGTTGTTTACGTGGCTGCATCTAGGCAGGTGTATCTTTCAGATGGCGATAACCCCGTTTCCCACTCTTGTTTCTGTGTGTGATGTAACGCCCTGACTATCATTGATAAAGTTAGTAGTCTTCGGTATGTTTGAACCAAAGATGCGTCGTTAGTTCTCTGACATTCAATGCTTTAAACAGCACTGGTTGATTGTCAAGCAGTGACGTGTAATACTTTGTAAACAAATACTTTAAGAGGTTGTCTTTAGTATTGACTCACTAAAGATAAAGTATTAAATTGTCTCTAATCAAGACTTTGCGTGACACTCATTGATAATCAGACAGTGGCGATTAATATGCTGAAAATGAATCTGATGACGTTGCGTCTTTGGCTGGAATCGACCAAAGGATGTTGCCGTTTGCCTTGAATGTCAGGATATTATGTTTGGTGGGCTTCCGACTGCCGCTCGCTACATTTTGTGGGTGGTCTTACTTGCGCACCGTCTGTCAGCAAAATACGTCGATAATCTATGCCTGCAGAAAACGATTATCCTTCCGCGGTTTCTGGCGGAAGGATAACGCATAGTTTGATTATTCATAATTAGTTGGCCTTCATATGAGCCGAGACATATTTCCTGTCGGTTGGCTGTCGGTTGTAGGCTCGGATAGCTGCCACTTTGGCGGTTGGCAAACCAGCCGATCGCAAACTCGGTTACAAGCACTTCGACAGGCTCCGTGACCGTGGAATCCGCGGGCTTGTGGCTGCCACTTAGATGGTTGATGAACCGTCGCGTAAATGCGGAGACCGGTGCTTTGACCGGCACTTCCACAAGATCAGTGATCTGAGCCTCATCTCTTTGACAGGTACTCGGTACTGGCCGTAATGAAGGTCGTTGATGCTTCTAGTCGAGGGTGTGTATGGCTAGGCCGGAGCGGAGCTTCGGCTCGAACCACGTCGTCTTCGGAGGCATTATGTTACCGGTGTCGGCGATGTCGATGAGCTGCTGCATCGAGACAGGGTAGAGGGCGAAGGCAACCTTCATCTCACCGCTGTCAACTCTGCGTTTGATCTCGCCGAGACCTCTGATGCCACCCACGAAATCGATTCTCTTGTCCGTGCGGAGATCCTTGATTCCTAACACTTTGTCAAGTACGAGATTCGA
>DCMG01000049.1 GCA_002321335.1 Bacteroidales bacterium UBA1628
AAAGAGAGCAGTCCCCACCTTTCACGTAAGCTTCGGCAAAAGCGAGGAAGTCATCGGCATCATTGATTCCGAGCATGGACACCGGCAACTCCAACTCACCGGTCTCCCCGGTGTCCGAAGTCAGGTCGAAGCGCACAGTCCCGGATCCGGTGAAGCCCTCAGCTGTGGCGGCCGGAGCGGTCACCGTCAACGTGGCTTCGTTGCCGCTATTCTGCAAATCAACATTCCATCCGGCAGGGACATTAGAGATCAACACATTGTCGATGTTGGCATATTCAACGGACTTCATCGTGCTTGTGGAGCCGTGAGCGACCCTTTCCAGTCCGTCCGCTTCGAATTTGAGGACAGGAGCCGAAGCAAGAACCTGTACATTGAATGAAACCGGACTTCCCAATGTCCCTTTCTTGCTGACAGGGGTGACCGTGATTGTGCCCTCATGCTCGGCTGTCTCGTCCTTCAGGGCCGGAGCGGTGATGTCGACCTTGCAACCTTCCCTATCAAAAACCACCGTCCAACCTTTCGGAGCCTCGCTTTCGACACTCCAGACATTCGAGAATGAGGCTGGAATATTCATTGTCTGGGCATATTTCATATTCAACCCTTCCGCCACTCCGTCAAGGGTGAACTCAACGGAAGCGTCAGTCACGGAGACATTGATGGAACGGGTCAATGTCCTTCTGTCGTAGGAGGTTATGTCTATCTTGATCACGCCACTCTCCGCCGCCGAGGCGTCGTCTCCGGCAGGAGCTGACACATGTATCTTCTTCTCGGCCACCGCAAGATAGGCGTCCCATCCGTCAGGGGTGGTGAACACCACCTTTGAGACACCTTCCGAGCTGACAGAGAAGGTCTTGGACTCATCGTAGAAAAAAGTCTGGGTTCCGCCAAGCTCTGAGCCGGCATCTCCGCTGATTTCGAAAGAGAAAGCCTCCTCGGCCTCCTTGTCACATCCGACCGCCATGGTCAAAGCCAGAGAGACAGCCGTAAAAATTTTCAGATAATTCATTTTCAATGTTATTAATATCCTGGGTTCTGTACTAGATTCTTATTCTTGTTAAGCTCGCTCTGAGGTATGGCAAGCCAATAGTTCTTTTTGTCGAACTGCCTCTTGGCCTGCTGCTCCGCCTCCACGACCCTATAGAAATCATCCTGTGTCTTTCCGCTGACATTCCAAGCCTTAGGCTGCCTGTTCAGCAGGTTCTCGGCTTCCTTCCACCTGCAGATGTCATGGTAACGCCTTCCCTCGAACATAAATTCGATGGAACGTTCCTGATGAAGGACCTTGCGGAGTTCATCCCCGGAAGGGATTCCGCCGACGATAGCCCATGAGTCCTCGAACTTAGGCAGTCCGCACCGTGTCCTGACCTTGTTCAGATAGAGAAGACTTGTGGAACTGAGGCTTCCGTTATATTCAAAGTCAGCCTCGGCATAGTTCAGGTAGAGCTCCGCGAGACGAAGGTACGGGAATGAGTATGAAATGGCGTTCTTTGTCTTTTTCTCGTAGTCGTAGTAACTGCTTTTGCGCACCCATTTCTGACAGAAATAGCCTGTGCAGCTTTGGTACTCGGTGGTCGGTGAGATCCATCCGTGAAGCTCGCCGCCCCTCGCATGAAGGGTTATCTCCTTGCTCTCGATCTGGAACTGTCCTCTGTCGTAACCGACCGACGCGTAGAAGCGTGGGTCCCTGTCTCTGTGGAGCAGAACCGTGCTATCGCCGGGAGCCACACTGTACAGATCCCTGTCCTTGGTAAGAGGGTCCACATCCATCGGCAGACCGTTCTTGGAATAGTACATCTCCACTGCCTCCATGGTCGGCACGAGTGTGGCCTGCCAACTCATCTGGTCATTCTGCACGGCCCGTGGAGTGGAGCAGAGCTGAAGGTACCATATCTCCGTCTTGTCGCCTTTGGCCATAAGATATTCCTGGCCGTTCCAGTCCTTCTCCGTGAATGTGTTGTAGTAATTCTCCTTTCCTTGCGTCTGGACGTCTGCCCCGGACTTCTGGTTAGTGGTGTAAAGGGAGTAATTCTTTTCAGCTTCGGTGATGGCTTCCTGACTGGCGTCCATGGCGCGTTTCCACTTCTCCCTGTCGCTGATCGTGCTGACAAGCTGCGTCCCGTCCGGGTTCTTGAAATCAGCCATGTCAGGGTTGCCGTTCACAAGCGGAGACGCGGCCCAGAGGAACAGTCTGGCCTTGTAGGCGAGTGCGGTGGCCTTGGACGGAGTTCCCCATTCCTGCTCTATCACAGATTCTGGAAGCAGTGCCGCCGCCTTGTCATAGCATTCAGCTATGAAGTCAACACACTCGTCGACAGGTCTCCTGCTTGGGTAGATCTCGTCCTGGTCATCGGTGTCGAAAGGTATGTACCTCTTGACCAACACCGTCGGTCCGTAGTAGTCGAGCAAAGTCTGATGGTAGTAGCCGATCATGAACCACGCCTCGCCTTCATACCTTGAGGCGGCCGCCGCTTCCAAACCTTTGACATTATGAATATTGTCGATAAAGTAATATGCGTAACGGATGCCTCTGAAAAGGTCGTAGTTGGTTCCGTTTGCCCTTGCGACAGGAGCCCAGTAGCCGAAATATGTCTGGCTTGGGTTCTCCTCATTGTAATGCAGGCTTTTCCCCGGGAACCAGTAGGATGTGCTTCGCGGGCCGGACATGAAATCATCTCCGGCGAACTGGTCCGGTGATTTGGTGTAGGAGAAAAGCACCGGCATGTACTGCATCATGTTGAAGCGGAATTTCTTCGCTTCGGCCGGTGTCTTCCAAATGTCATTTTCGGTGGCCTTGCTCTTCGGTACGACATCCAGATAGTCACAGGAAGTGTAGCCCAGCGTGAGCGCAGCGAATAATATCAATGTAATTTTTCTCATGACGTCAAATGTTAGTAGTTGAACTGGATGCCGATGTTGAATGTCCTCTGGAGAGGATAGGAGAGACCGTTGCCTGAGCCCTTCTCAGGATCCCAGTACTTGAACTTGGAGAAAGTGAGAAGGTTGGTGCCGGAAAGGTAAACCCTCATCATCTTCCATGAATATCCCACCTCGGCGGTCTTGAGCCTGAGGAACGCCGCGTTGCGCAGGTACAGGGTGCTGTTCACCGTGTTGTTCACGTTCCACCTGTCGGAAAGCCTTGGATAAGCGGCGTTTGGATTCGGGTCGCTTTCAGACCAATGGTCATCCGCATGATACATCATGAGGCCGTTGCCCGGGTCGGTGGCCGTGGAGAACGGATGGTTGTCGTACATGAGCAGAGACCGTCTTCCAAGTCCCTGAAAGAACGCGGACACATCAAAGGACTTGTACTGGAGCGAGAATCCGAATCCATACGAGAGCTCAGGAGTCGTGGTCTTGTCTATCCACATCTGGTCATCGTCATCGATCTTGCCGTCATTGTTCAGGTCCTTGTACTTCGCGTCACCGGCCATCAGAGGATAAAGGGT
>DCMG01000050.1:0-1587 GCA_002321335.1 Bacteroidales bacterium UBA1628
TTGCCATCCTGAGCGAATGCGTCATAAAGGAGGTCGGCAGTGTGGTTATAGTGAGCGTCAGCCTGAACGATAAACTTCCGTGGAATGTTATAGGAATACATCAACTTCGTCTGGTAGCCGGTGCTATTGTGGACATCCGCGTTCCCTCTGCGGTAGAAGTTCTCCATGATCAGGATCCTGTTGCCTGACATCTGTTGGATGTCTGGCATAGAGGTCTCCGAGTCAAGGCGCAGACGCAGCATGTTCCTCTTGTTCAATCTATAAGACAAAAGCACCGTCGGAGAGAAAGCGAAGCGTGAGAAGCCATCGTCACCAGCTTTCATGTTGTTCTCCGCCCCGAGACTCAAACGGTACGAGAAAGAACCATGACGGGAAGAATATTCCCCGAAAAGTCTCTGACGGCCGGTGCGCACGTTCGTCACACCGCTTCCCGCAAGATCGCTCCTCAGGAAGCCGAATGATCCTCTGTACCCAGCGTTGAACGTACGATTCTCCTTGGCGTATGAATATACCAGTTCCCCGATGACGGAGTTCTTCCTTGTTCGTAGATCCAGCACGTCCTCGAACGCCCCAGTCTCAGACGTGAAAGCATTCTGGTCATTTGAATATGATGTCGCGGTCACGTCTGCCATCAACGTGCTCACATCAGAAAGGGTCTTCTCGAAATAAATGTCAAAAGTCGGCTTGAGCGTGGTGACGTCATTGTTCGCCACTCCCGAACGAGTGCCTTTCAAGCCATTGAGGGCGAAGTCGATGTCCCTGTTCCTCTCCATCTTGTTATTGTAAAACGAGAAGTCAGCCGAGACTTGAAACATGTAGTCACCGGGCTTCCCGTTCAGCCATGCCACACCACCTGAGTACTGGTTTCCCCACTCGCGCTGTTTCTGGAAATATTCATACTGATATTCATCCTCCCCAAGACTGTAGGTAAATTCACCGGTCTCCTCGTCCCACACCTTGCGCTTGTGGTTGAAGTGGCTTCCGACGTTGACTGTCAGCTTGTTGTCCCCGCTCACTCGGCTGAGGGCCACGTCAGCGTGGGAGTACATCTGACCGACCCTCGTATAGACGCTTCCGTTCCAACCTGTGTCCAGACGCGAGGTGATGATATTCAGAACCACATCCGCCATGTCCATGTACTGCACAGGTGGCACATCGTAGAAGTCAACCTTCTTAATTTTCGAGGCAGGAATCAGTTGCAGATCCGTGTCCGTCGATTTGATGCCGTTGATCAGGATCAGGATCTTCTTGCCGGCCAAAGTCGCCAATGTGTTGCTCTGCTTGTCAATGAGCAGGTTCGGAATCGTCGCGACAAGCTCCCGCCCGTCCCTTGCCGCCTTCACCTCTGCGGGCGAGAAAAAGTGCGTCGTACGGTCAACCTTGTATGTTATGTTGCCTTCCGTGATGACAGATGCAGAAAGGATTTCAGTGATCACGCTGTCTTGCTGCTGGGCTAACAATGTCAAGACTGGTGTAAAAACCAGAAGGATGGTCGTAAAAAATTTTTTCATACGCGGAATCATTAAACGTTTTCCAAATATAATAATAAGTAAACAAAATGGAAAAAAGACCGTGGCGGACAAACGC
>DCMG01000050.1:1688-4620 GCA_002321335.1 Bacteroidales bacterium UBA1628
AAAACAGCGACTTAGCCGCCACGGGGCGTCATCGAACCTCCTCGATGGAGCGGATGCCGTCGCGGGAGAGGTCGATGCGGAAGCGCTTGAATTCAGCGGTGTTGTCGTACTGGTACTGGAGGACTAGGTTGAGGTAGTAGTCTCGGTCGCACTCCACGGTCTGGATGGAGCCGTCGTCACCGAGGGTGCGCATCATGGTTGTGGGGTTGTCCATCTTCTTTATGAAGTTGGTGACATTCAGGCGGATGATGTCGTTGATGCCGCTGAAGGAATATTCAGAATTGGCCTGAAGCTTCTCTCTGTCGATGTGGACTGACTTGCGGTAGAGGATGATCTTCTCAGCTGTGACGTTGCTGCTTTCGACATCCGTCAGATGCGAGCTGTTGCGCAGGGTCATCACGTCCACCGGAACCTTCTCCGGCTCGATGAAGTCAACGCCTTCCTTCAGCCAGCCGAGCTCGGTGTCCTTGTGGATGATCTTCGCCTTGTTGTCGAAGTACTTGCTGCCGACACGGTGGGCGAAATAGTAGCGCATCAACTCTTTGATGCGGTCTTTCAGCATATAGCTGATAATGAGGGCGATGAAGAGCGGGAGGGTCAGCGAGCCGAACTTCTTCTGGAAGGCGAAGCTCACTACGGTGGCGAACAGCATGGCGACACCCGCGGCGATACTGAAATAGAGCTGCTCCACAATCACCCCGTCCCGCCGCTTCGGAGCGCGGAGGTAAAGGTCGCTCTCGATGTACTTCTTCAGAATGCTGAAGCGATGGATGAATATGCGGTTGTGCAGTCGGTCGTCCTCCCGGATCTCCGGGTAGCCCAGCTGCTTCATGTGCTTTCCAATCCTGCGGTAAAGGGCGGAAGCCTTGCCGGCAAGCTCATCCAACTTTCTGTCCCTCAACCATTCAATTAGTTCAAGAATATGCTTGCACGTGATGTCGCAGAGAAATTCGTCTCCGCAAAGGTACATCCTCATCACGTCCTCGGGAACTGTCGGGGCGTTGATGATGGAACGCAGCCTGACATATTCATCACAGATTCTTTCCGCGTTGGCGATGAAGCCTTCGCACAGGTTTTCCGTGTCCGAGCCGATCCGGTTCTGCTTGATGTGGGCCAGTTCGTCACGCAGGGCGCTCTTGACGATGGCGGCGAACATCTTGATCTGGTACTCATATTCAGAGATCAGGGTTCGGGTCGGGTTGGAGGCCATTTTGGTGAAAGCCTCACGGATGTTGTGAAGCGGCACCGCTGGGCCTTCGGCTATCTCCCGGAGCAGGAAAACCGGAGTGATGAGACGGATGTTCGACTTGACATCCTGGTAGAACATGTCCTTTGGGTAGGTGGCCCTGGTGATGTCCAGACTGCCGGGCACGAAGAACCACATCGCCAGAGAGAAGTCGTTCATCCGCAGTTTCTTGCGGGTGACGAAACTGACTTTCAGCTCTATCGAGTAGCGGTCGTGGATTCTGGTGTCGATCTGGATCATAGGAATGTTCCGTTTTCAGACGCGCATCTGTTCTGCGAATATAGCCAATTATCCCACAAAGAACAAGCCCGGGGTGATGCCCAGCCATTTGAGGACGGTCTCTCCCCAGAGAAGGATGATCAGCCAGGAGATGGTCATCATCGTGATGCCGAACTTGAACGCGTCCGTCATGCTGTACTGGTTGGTGTTGTACAGCAGGGCCGCCGGCTTGCTGTTGAACGGCAGCACATAGACGTGCTCGATCAGCATCGAGACCGGAATCGCAAGACTGATCACCGGATAGCCGAAGCGATCGGCGATGCCCATGGCGATCGGCACGAAGATCATGGTTCTGATGGTCTTGGACTGAAAGACCAGACCTGAGTACATCATCAGGAAGGTCAAGATCACGTACAGCACCCAGAATGGGGTGTTGTCGGTGATACCCATCGAGTCAAAGGCGGCATTGACCATCGTGCCCGGCAGACCGGTGATGTTCAGCCCGGCTCCCAAGGTGTAGGCTCCGGCTGAGAACAGCATCAGATGCCAAGGGATGTCAACATCGTTCCATTTCACGACTCCGATTCCCGGCATCAGGGCGATGACGGCTCCGATGAAAGCCACAGTCGTGGCGTCGATGCCGTGCAGGCTGTCAGTACACCAAAGGATGAGGACACCCATGAATATTCCTACGGCCTTCCACTCCTCAACGGTCATCTTGCCCATCGCGTCCAGCTCGGATTTAAGACGGTCAAGTCCTCCGTCAATCTGCGGTTTCTGCTCCTCCTTCTTCATCGGGAAGAAAACGTACATTCCCATCAGAAGGCCGATTATCAGAATCAGTAGGCTCATCGGTCCGCAGGACACCAGCCAATCGGAATAGCCGAACTGACTCGCTCCGGCCGCTCCGAAGATCAGGGAGATGGCCAGCAGGTGGGCTCCGCTGCCGGTGTAGAAGGCATTGGCACCGATGTTGACCTGAAACAGGTTCTGGATCACGAGGTTGCGTCCGAAATTATTACGGTGTCCGTCCGAGGCTCCATAGATCGCGCAGACAACCATGAAGATCGGGAGCATGATTGTGGCCTTGACGGTCGTGGCGGAGATGAACATCGAAAGCACAAGGTTGATGATCAGGAAACTCCACAACACGCCTTTCGCTGTCTTTCCGAACTTGATCACGAACCACATAGCCAGACGTTTGGCGAATTTGGTCTTGACGAGCATCGAGGCAAGGACGAACGAAAGGATATTCAGCCACATCACCGGGTGTCCCAGTTGGGCGAATGCCTCCTTTTGGGTCGTGACTCCGCACAGGACGATTAGCAGGATGATTATCAGCGAAGTGAGGTAGTTCGGGATCGCTTCCGTCATCCAAAGGATAAGGCCTGCCACGAATATGGCCAGCATTGCATAGTTCGACCTTATGAACGCGGGCAGGCCTATCTCGTTGAGACGCGCCAGGGC
>DCMG01000009.1 GCA_002321335.1 Bacteroidales bacterium UBA1628
AGAATGTCTACAAGGCGTCCAGATTCAACATCAAGAGCGATGGTGTCCACGACAACACCACGAGCATCCAGGGCGCGATTGATTTCATCGCCTCCAAAGGTGGAGGCACCCTTGAATTCAACGTCGGGCGCTACGTCACGGGCGCAGTCCAGCTCAAGTCCGGCGTCAGTATCAGACTTCGCGAGGGCGCGGTGATCGTCGGCTCCACGAACATCTATTCCTACAAGGGCCACAAGGCCATCTTCTGGGGAGAAGGCGTTGAGAATATGTCCATATTCGGTACCGGAGTGATCGACGGACGTGGTCCGGCTCTTCTGGACGACATCGCCGCCCAGATCCGGATGAAGCATATTCCTGAGGATGCCACAGTTCCGACCCTTGTCTATCTCAAGGACTGCAAGAACGTGACCCTCAAGGACTTCATCCTCCGCTACCCTGCCACCAAGGACGACCTTTACATCATCGAGGGCGGTAACGTCACCGTGGACGGCTGCTACTCCGACATGAGGTAATACGACGAAGGTCAACTTCCTCTGAGTAAAAATATTGGCGCACCCTGCTCCAGCCTCGACGGCCACGGGTAGGGTGCGTCTTTTCCTTACACCTTGAGGAAGCACTTTTTGCGGTAGAGGAAATAGAGGAACAGCCAACAGATCGTGAAATATCCTCAATAACCGTCAAAAGGACAAAAAAGCATCCGCCTTTGCGACGGATGCTCCTGTAATATTCATTGAATATTTCCTAAAAACAGAAACTTAGGCCACCTTGGATTGAGAGCTGCCATGATCTGGATTTGTCTGTGATTTTGTTTTCCGTGCCGGTCGGAGTGTTGTAAGTCCTATTGTTCACTTCCCTGTAGTTGTCTGTGATGAAATAATGGACTGACGGGAGGACGCTCAGTTTGAACCGCCAGACCTGGAACGTCAGTCCGAAACCGGCATCCGCGGTAAGACTGAAACGGTTCTTTATGTACATATAGCTTTCTCCTTTGACTCCGCCATAAGTGCCATGGCGCGGAGAATCGTCGTTCGGGCCGAAGATGTAGCCTGGGGTAAGACCGGCGAAGAACTCTATCCTGTTGAACAGTCCGGTGAAGAAACTGCCTAAGACGCTATCCACTGTCGGGTTCTGATTGTAGTAATATTTATTGTTGTAGGTAACACGCACGGTGTTTTCCAAACCGCCTTCCAAAGTTTGCTTGAATGTGCGCCGTCCGCTGCTCCAAGACACTGACAGTGGAATGCCGAGATAGTCATTGATGTCCATATTCTCGAACATCCACTGCACTCCTCCACGCACTCCGAATCCTTTGTCGTTGTACTTGCCGTAGGTGATGCTCATGACCTCTCCGGAATTTGCTCTGGAACGCTCTATGGGAATTCTAACGCCGGCGGAGAACCGGATGTCCTGATTGTCAGGCTGAACCTTCTGTGCGGACGCCGCAACTCCCGTCAGCGAAATCACCGCCAACATCACAAATAACCTTTTCATTGTATTTTATTAATCAGATTCCATCCATGATTCAAAGAGCATGCCCGATCATAAGCCGAAACTATCAGAAAAGGCATATAATCACAAAAGGGCTGAATCGTTTGATTCAGCCCTTTTGTGATTCCGTAGGGATTCGAACCCTAGACCCACAGATTAGAAATCTGTTGCTCTATCCAGCTGAGCTACGGAACCATGCACCGTTCCTATCCCGCAGAATCGGAAACGGATTGCAAATATACGAATTTTCCATCGAAAACAAGAGTTTGCCGAAGAATTTGTCTCAATCGGAAAATATATTCGGCCTGGATCAGGGAGGTGGCAGACGCTACGACGGCTCGATTACCTGCTGGCGGCGTTGACCTTATGGGCATAGTCAAGCCGTCCGGCAAGATGCCGTCTGACATCCTTCCAACGGTAGTACGGGCCTGACACAGGATCCACACCGTTCAGGAGACGTTCCTGCTCATTCAGCAGGAACTTGACAAGGACATCCTTCGAGCCCGGCCTGCGATAGAAGACCATCTGGATGTTGCAGGCCATCGGGGTGAAGTCCGCCGCCATCCAATGCATCCAGACCTCCTCCAGAGGCCACATCTCGCTGCAACCGGCAATTCCCATAAGCCCGGCGAGCGGCATCACGGAGACATCGTGCGCAAACCGCAGGTCAGCGGCCACATCGCTCTTTTTTGACATTGCGGCATCTGCCTTTACAATGAAATCCTCCAACAAGTCATCAGCCAATGCCATGCGACGGCCTTCCGATTCCGCTGCGTTCACCATCTCCGAATATATGCGGCATGAATTCAGTTTTGTCATGGAAAACATTTCCTCGGAGGTGAAATAAGAAGATACGAATATATCATTGAGATCCAAGTCCGGAGCGATGGAACCCCAGGTGAACAGATCTCTCGCGAACATATCTTCCCTGCCGACTATGGAATCAGCCGCCTTGCGGTCAGTGAATATTGAATTCATAAAATCACTGACATCAATCCATGTTCTCGACAGGGAGTCCACCTCGGGAGCGGAAATCCTTACAACAGCCTTGAACCAAGACGGTTTCCTGAGAAGATAGGCCATATATGAATCTCCTGTGTGAACATTGACCTTCAACTTCTTGTTAAGTTTCTTGAGTTCACCGGTGCAACTGAACATACTCTCCTGGCAACGCTGGACGGTGCTTGAGACTGCGTCCACATACCTTCTGGAACCCGACTTGAACACCGACGGGAAACGGTGGAACATCCTGTTCGCGATCTCTTTATGCTCCATCTTGCCTCTGGCGGACAGTTTTCCGGCCTTCCCGGCAGAAACCGAGTCTATCCTGTGAAGATCCGAATACAGAGCTTTTCCTTTCATTGTAAGAATTCCAAGCGAATCAGCCTTCAAGAACATAGCGGCAAGGCCGCCGAATGTTTTGTCCGAACTATGGTAACGCGAGCCGTGGCGGCCGATATGACTGATATAGAAAGGCTCAAAGCCCTCGGGAGCTTCTGAGTCAGTCATATCTCCGGATTGGTAAATATGGTAAATCCCGGCTCCGGCAAATTTGTCGGCTTTGATTTTCTCTAGTGTCACCTGAGCATCGCATGGCATCGCAACCAACGAGGCGAGCGAGACCGACAGAACACAAGCGACAATACGGTCAAAGAATGTTCTCTTCATATCATTTTCTTCATTATATCGGCAAAAAAACCAGACAGCCCTCCTATTCAGAGCCGCACAACCCGGTTATAATCTTGCAAAGTTAATCAAATCGGGACATTCCTAAAAATAGAAGCCGGTGTTGAAGTACATCACGCCGGTTCCATCCTGAGTGGAGAGAGCGCAGGCATATTCAACGTTCAAGACAAAGTTGCGGTTGAGGATGAGCTTCAGGGCAGCGCCGGTGGAGAGATGGAATATGTCCGGGCGGGAGGTGTCAATGTACTTTGCGTAGAGTTTCGGGAAAGCGCCTGTATGATTTGTGATGTCATAGGATTTCAATGTGCTGATTCCGTCGCAGAATCCGCTGAGCATCAACCCGATGTCTTGGTTCCAGATGGTAAAGGAGGCAAATTTCCAGCGCAGTTCGGCATTCACAAAACCAACAGCCGGTCCGGCCACCCTGTTGTACATCAGGCCCCGTACGGTTCTGTAGCCACCTACGGCGGAGTTGTCGTAAACAGGACCGCCAGGCGTGTAAAACGGAATGACATACCACGGGGCGTCACCAAGGGACTCCTGATAATCAAGGCGGTAGGCAAACACAAGGTTTTCTTTCACTACTGGAATATAATGCCTCAGCGTCGCATGGACCTTCAGATAAGACTCTGATGAGCCCAGAAACTTCGGAGCGGCGATAATATGCGCCTTGGCCAGAATGCCCTTCGTCGGAACGCCTTCATAGTCACGGGAATCATAGACAAGACCGATACGTATGGCAGAGGAGCAATCCTTAGACTTATCCTCGGAAGGGATTATTCCCCAGACCTTGTAGAGGCCGAACAAAGACAGAGCATAATCGGAATCCTGAGGCTTGTAGTCCTTCACCATGAACTGGTTGAAATGGTACCCAGCCTCCCATGAGAAGCGATCGGAAATCCTGCCGGAAAAATCGGCCTTGAAGTTGAAAGTGGCTCTGTCATACTTGTAGAATCCATCCTCAAGCGAAGTATCGTAGAGCGTCCGGCGGCCTCCGAAGCCGAAAAACTCCATGGCATTGTCCGCACAGTAGCTGGCCGCAAGGTTCATCCGGACTCCGGCCAATAGCTTTCCGGAATCGTAGGAGGCCACGAAAGTCTTGCTTCCGCCAGTGTAGCCAGAGACCTCGAGATAGGCGCTGCTCTTAGGATTGGGGTAGGTCGAGCCGTCTCCGAAATCATACACATTCATCAACCCTCCGAACAGGAAGCCTTTGGCCCCGTCGAAGCCAACCATCGGAAAAGGCACAAAGGAATGGCCTGCCTTGACAACTGGTTCCCTGTCCTTTGCCGCAAGTGGCCTCGCGATCAGGAACAGACAAAGGGCCAGTGAAAATATTCGTAATCCAAAAGTCTTCATATTCAAGAAATTCCATTGCAAATTTACAACAAAAATATCAATCCCGCCGCTTATGGACTTTCGGTGGAGAACATTTGCGGTTCATCAGAAACAGGGGGTAATAAATTGGATTTCTGACAAGTAAGGCTTATCTTTGACAGACAAACTGTTTAGCTAAGTAGCTTATGATACGTAAAAAACTTTTCAAGGTCATGATTGTGGCGGCCGCCGCTGTGATGACAACATTCTCAGGATTCGCCCAGAATCCAACCGGCACCGAGGTTCTTAAAAGTCCTGACGGCAGCCTTGAGCTCAGGTTCGCCCTCAGCGAAAAAGGGACACCGACATATTCCTTGGACTATGGTGGCAAGGCGGTGATTCTGCCGAGCGAGCTTGGCTACGAGATTCGTGGCAAACGCCTGAAGGACACTTTCGAGGAGAAGTCAGGCAGGTTTTACGCCGAGCCGGAAAGCCTTCACGACGGGTTCAAGGTGACCGATGTGAGACGTGACTCCCTCGATGAGACATGGGAGCCGGTCTGGGGCGAGGAAAGCCACATCCGCAACCACTACAACGAGATGGCCGTCACCCTTGAGCAGGGTCCGGTGAATAAGAACGGTCCTAAAGTGGTGATGGTCATCCGTTTCCGTCTCTACGACGACGGCCTTGGCTTCCGTTATGAGTTCCCTGAGCAGAAAAGGCTCAAGTATTTCGTCATCAAAGACGAGCTGACACAGTTCGCGATGGCCGGCGACCACACCGCATGGTGGATCCCTGGAGACTATGACACTCAAGAATATAACTACACAGTCAGTCGTCTTTCCGAAATCAGAGGGCTATCCTACACAAAGGCGGAAGGGAACGCCTCCCAACAGACATTCTCCCCGACCGGCGTGCAGACAGCCCTTCAGATGAAGACCGACGACGGGCTCTACATCAACATCCACGAGGCGGCGGTTGTGGACTACCCGACCACGAACCTCAACCTTGACGACAAGACGATGACTTTCAGCACTTGGCTGACCCCTGACGCCGAGGGTTGGAAAGGCCGTGTGCAGACTCCTGCCAAATCTCCGTGGAGGACTGTAATGGTTGTGGACGACGCGCGCAAGGCACTGGCTTCCAGACTCATCCTCAACCTCAACGACCCTTGTGTCCTTGAGGATGTCTCTTGGATTCATCCAGTCAAATACGTCGGAGTGTGGTGGGAGATGATCACAGGAAAGTCCAAGTGGTCCTACACCAATGACTTCCCGACCATCGAACTCGGAGTGTCCGACTACTCCAAGGCAAAGCCTCACGGGAAGCACGGGGCCAACAACGAGAATGTGCGCCGCTACATCGACTTCGCCGCGGAGCACGGCTTCGACGCCGTCCTTGTCGAGGGCTGGAATGAAGGCTGGGAGGACTGGTACGGCAAGCAGAAAGACTTCGTCTTCGACTTCATCACCCCTTACCCTGACTTCGACATCAAGGCTCTAAATGAATATGCTCACTCAAAAGGCGTGAAACTCATCATGCACCACGAGACCTCCGCATCGGCGCAAAACTACGAGCGTTGGATTGACAAGGCCTATGACCTTATGAATGAATATGGTTACGA
>DCMG01000147.1:0-3717 GCA_002321335.1 Bacteroidales bacterium UBA1628
CTATGGAGAAATATGATGTCAACAGGGACAAGTTCATCGATTTGATGGCGAAACACTATCTGGATGCAGGGGTAAACATTGTCGGGCTTTGGCACAAGGCGCAGATGGGCGAAGACATCAGGCCGCTTGCGAGGAGGTTCATCGCTGACAGGTTGGAGCAGTGCCTGGCGGCTTGGGAGTGTGCGGAAGGTGCTTGGATGCTCGATGGGCCAAGGATGGCGAGACTGGATCCGGACAAGTGGGATTGGAAAAAGATATTGAAGGATTTTGAGAAAATACTTGAGGAGGATGTTGTAGGTGTATGATAATCCATTACATTGTTGAAGGCGTAATGCTGGTGTTCGTGGTCGGGTTGTACTGGTGGGCATTCAAGGAAGATTTCAAGGATGATGAAGAGTAAAAGCAATACAATAGTCTTGGCAAACCATCACGGCCCTAGGAGGCTCGTAACGCTGTGAGGCGTGAACAATCCCGCGAGGCTCCGTGGGGAGCGGCAGGCAGAAATACCGATTAGTCATAAAGTCATAGGTTATTACTCATTCCGGTTCGAGTCCGGCGCGGGATCACAGTTAAATTTCAATTACGGTGTTAAGGAGCACCGGGCGGTGAAAGACCGTGCTTTAGTTCTGTTATAGTATCCAATAGTATGACAGCCGGGAAAGACCGGCAAATCCCCGGAAAGGGCAGGATATGGGTCTCTGCCGGCACATAAGGCGGTTGCGTAGGATTTAAGCCCAGGAGGCGGGCCGCCGAAAGCTTCGCACGATGTGAGCGGTTCGATTCCGTTCCCGGGGACGAAACAGTTAATCAGTAATATTATGAGTTCTATAGCACGAAAGATTCAGAACAGGTTGGCACGAAAGGCGGCCAGTGGGAAATTTATGTCACCGGCGGTGACAAAGAGCGGAAAGGGGAAAAGGTACAGGGTGCAGCGTATTCAAAAATTCACCACAGCAATGTACTGCGGTGAATTGATTGAAAAGCAGATCAGACACGACAATTGGGACTGTTCTGAAAGTTGTCTGATATGTTATTCGGGAGACTGCCCGGCAAGGGTCAGGATCGCGCGGTTGATGAACTCGGTCTTGTTGCCTTGATAGGAGGAAAGGAAGGCGTCAACCTCTGGGGTGGACTGAAAGGTGTAGGACTTTCCGTGGGGCTTGGACTTGCGACCGGCACCGGAACGGGCACCGCCCCATGACGGAGACTCGGAAGGAGTCTGTGAAGATGACAGATTTTTGTTTTGCATACAATTTGTGTATTTTTGCAGCACCTACCAAAGGGGAGGCTGATCTCTCAGCCTCCGTTGGCAAAACTAGATTGCGATTTCGATCGTGAATCTCAGTTTCCAAATCTTAAAAGTGAATTTAGCGCTCATCTTTTCTAAGACTTTGGTAGGTTTTTCTTACTCCCTTTCAAGCGTTTCAGATTCCTCTTTCGCGGTTCATCCTGAACCGCAATACAAAGGTACGCATTTATTTTGAATTACACAACTATTTTTCAAGAAATTTTCAATTTATTTTATTGATTTTCATATAATTAAAGTCAATGGAAGCGAAAAGGGAAAAGCAGTATAATAGATATGTGGCGGCTCTATGTAATTCTGGGAAAGACTATGCCACTATCGGAAGATATGTCAAGTACACATTAGACTTCATGGAGAACACCACAAGCAGAGGATAGAGGAGGCCGGAGGTAAATGGGCAGGAGGAAAAGTCCAAGGATTCACATTCGATATCAATGCGGAAAGGGTGTTCAAATTACTCCAAGAGAAAGGGCGATGCAACCTTGGCCAAGAATTTCAGTTCTTCGAGACACCGAACGAAGTCGCTTTTCCCTAGTGGGTGACATTTCGCCAAAGATGAAGATACTGGAGCCAAGTGCGGGGAGAGGCGCTATTAT
This sequence comes from Bacteroidales bacterium UBA1628, assembly GCA_002321335.1. Taxonomy (GTDB): domain Bacteria; phylum Bacteroidota; class Bacteroidia; order Bacteroidales; family UBA932; genus Cryptobacteroides. The sequence continues at coordinate 1,903 of DCMG01000147.1, forward strand.
CAAGGCCATACACCGAACGTACCCAGAAACAATGGTTGACTGCTACGAGTTGATGCCGGAGAATCGGGAAATATTGGCCAAGCTGCCTAACGTAAGAATCCTTGGGGAGGATTTCACCAAAGCCGAGGCCGGTTCCTTCGATAAGATCATAGCCAATCCGCCATTCTCAGGGAACCAAGACATAAGGCACATAGGGAGAATGTTTGACAGTCTGACCCACGGAGGGACACTCGCTGCGATTACCAGCAAGCATTGGACATTCGCGAATGAGAAAGAATGTAGGAATTTCCGTGATTGGGTCAAGAATATGAACGGGCGTGTATTCGAGATCGAGGAGGGCGCGTTCAAAGGATCCGGAACAGGGATCGGGACAATGGCATTGGTTATAACAAAACAATAATATTCATACAATGGACATCAAGAGGATTTGGGAGACCGCGGGCCTGAAACAGCGGAATGAGTTGCTGACGCTGATCGTGATGGACGGGGTGTCGTACCCATCGGCATATTCATGGTGCAATGGGAACAGGCGGCCTAAGCCGCTCTATCAAGAGAGGATCAAGGGGTACGTCAAGGATGTGTTCGGAATCGAAGCGTCCGTGAATGAGCTGTTTCCGGAAAAGGGTTAGACTATGTACGCAGACAAGGATTCAAGAGGCCTGGTCTCGGTGTTCGAGATGGACAGGCCGGAATGGTCGGCACTTCGCGGGGCGTGTAATATAGCCATCAAACTATGGGAAGTCCAGCTGTCAGAGTTCGACGGTCGCCAAGTCACAGAGTTACGCACATGGGAACTCCAAAGGAAATGTCTTCTGGAGCAAAACATCGAAGCAGCCGGGAAACTGGCCCGCGAAATCACACGTGCGGATGCGAGGATCGCTTACGACACCCTAAAAGGAGCGTTCGGAAAGCAGAATGACGGTGACGCATTAGACATATTCAACTTATGATTCCCGACTATGTAAAAGACCAGATCAAGGAGCGGGACATCGTCTCGATCATCCAGGACGAAGGCGTGGAACTCAAGCGGGAAGGCAGCCACTACAAGTGTTGTTGCCCTTTCCATGGGGAGAAGACTCCATCGTTCGTGGTGACACCTTCGAGGAATATGTACCACTGCTTCGGGTGCGGACGTACCGGTGACGCCATCAGCTTTGTGATGGAGAGGCGCGGAATGACGTTCTACGAGGCTGTGGAGCATCTTGCCGGGCGGTTGGGAATCGACTACGAGAAGAAGGAGCCGACACCGGAGGAGAAGGCCGCGGAGTTCAGGCGGTCACAACTGATGACGGTGAACAAGCTTGCTTCCGAGTGGTTCATCCAGCGGTACAAGGAATCGCCGGGTGCCAAGGAATATGTCCTTAAGAAGCGCGGGATCAAGGCAGAGACAGCCGAACTATTCTGCATCGGTTACGCTCCGGAGAAGGGAGGGCTGAAACAGTACCTGACGGGGCTTGGATGGAAGGAGGACGTGCTGCTTGCCGCCGGACTGGTCAAGAGGAACGAGGACACCGGGCAGGTCTATGACTCGTTCAGGCACAGGATAATGTTCCCGATCTTCTGGACAAGTGGCTACATCGCAGGGTTTTCCGGACGCTACATCGGTGACAAACCGGGTGTTCCCAAGTACTTGAACACCGGAGAAACGGATCTGTACAGGAAGAAGGGAATCCTTTTCGGATGGCTCCAGGCGAATATGCAGATCTATGCCACCAAGCAGGCTTACCTTGTCGAGGGCAATCTAGATGTTTGTCGCTTGCACGAGATCGGAGTCAAGAACGCGGTGGCTCCTTGCGGCACGGCATTGACTCAGGA
>DCMG01000147.1:3817-8784 GCA_002321335.1 Bacteroidales bacterium UBA1628
GTCGAGGCGGTGCAGAAGAACGCCAAGTTGATGACGGAGGCCGGTCTTTCGGTCAGTGTGATGGAGTTGCCCGCTGAACTTGGCAAGGATGCTGATGAGTTTTTCCGGACGCACCAGCACGAGTTCGATGAATGCAACCTCCAAAGGACGAACGATTATATTCCTTGGATCTGCAAGAAATGGATGGACGCGGCCACTTCGCAGACGGAGAAGGCAGCCGTGATCACCGAGGTCTGCAAGCTGCTGGCCAAGGTGCCGGACCAGAGTTCGGCTGACATGTACAGGGAGACCTTCACGAAGGCCTACAAGTTCGGGAAGATCTGGAATCAGGAATATTTCAAGGCCAAGAATGATCAGGAGCGTGCGGAGGCCAAGGAAGACGGCACTAAGGAGATGCTCCAGAACTATGGCTTCTACGTCAAGAACAACTGCTACTATGGAGCTTCAAGATCCGGGAACGACATGAGGTGGAGCAATTTCACGATGACTCCGATCCTGCACATCCGGGATGAGAAGAACGCGCGGAGAATATTCACGTTGCGGAACGTCAAGATGCAGGAGGCGGTGGTGAAGTTGAACCAAAGTGAGCTTGTGTCGTTCACGGATTTCAAGACGAGGGTCGAGACAGCGGGGAACTATGTCTGGGAGGCCACGGCCAACGAGCTTACCTCACTGAAGAAGTTCCTCTATGACGGAACCCCTTCGGCTGATGAGATCAAGCAGCTGGGTTGGCAGAAGAAGTGGGGCTTCTACGCTTGGGGCAACGGCGGCCTTGACAACGGCACGTTCAAGCCGGTGGACAAGTACGGGATCATCGACATCAAGGGGCAGAAGTTCTATCTTCCTGGTTGCGCGCTGGACACAAGGGACAACACCCAAGGCTACCAGCTGGCAAGGAAGTTCGTCTACACGGAGACCAACACCATCACGCTTCGGGAATATTCAGAGAAACTCATCACGGTGTTCGGGGACAACGCCAAGGTGGCGCTTTGCTTCCTGTTCGCTTCGCTGTTCAAGGATGTGGTGACATCGGTGACGACCTCCTTCCCCATCCTGGATCTGTTCGGTCCGAAAGGCACGGGAAAGTCGGAGCTGGGACATTCGCTGACATCTTTCTTCGTAAGCAACAACATCGCGCCAAACATCAACAACACGACCAAGGCGGCTCTTGCCGAGGCTGTGGCGGAGGTCAGCAACGCGGTGGTGCATCTTGATGAATATAAGAACAACCTTGACCTTGAGAAGAGGGAGTTCCTGAAGGGAATATGGGACGGTGCGGGGCGTTCGAGGATGAATATGGACAATGACAAGAGACGTGAGACCACTGCTGTGGACTGCGGGGTCGTGATGAGCGGTCAGGAGATGCCGACCGCCGACATAGCCCTGTTCAACCGCCTTGTGTTCCTGACGTTCAGCAAGACCACGTTCAGTGATCAGGAGAAGAGGAACTACGAGAATCTGAAGCTTGTCGAGAAGCGTGGGCTTACGCATCTGACGAACCAGTTGTTGCAGTTGCGATCCAAGTTCCAGACGGATTTCAGGAGGGTGTGGGATGAGACTTTGTCGGATATGAACGACAGGGTGCGGTCGTACAATGTCGAGGACAGGACCCTGAGGAACTGGGCTATCCTGCTGGCCGCCTATCGGACTTTGAGGACGGACATCGATGTGCCGTTTGACAGCGAGGAGATATTCAAGCTTTGCTGCAAGGGTTGCGTGGACCAGAACCAGAAGACCAAGCAGAACAATGAGCTTTCCGGGTTCTGGGAGATCGTGGAGAATCTTGTGGCATCCGGTCAGGCGTACATCAACATCGACTATAAGCTTTGCGCGGGGGACCGTCCGTTCGCCATCAAGGAGTCGGATGTTCCGTTCGAGCCCAAGCACGGTGTGCGGTACATCTATCTGGCTTTCCAGCGGCTTTCGGCTCTCTATATGAAGGAAGGCAAGGACGTGAACGGCAAGGTGATTCCGAGGGATTCGCTGAAGTACTATCTTGAGCATTCACCGGAGTTCATCGGGACGGCCAAGTCGATGCGGTTCAAGTTGCTGGAGAACAAGTCCTATGTGTCGAGCAATCCGGAGACCGGCAAGAGCCGTGTGACCACGGCGATGGTCTTTGACTATGACGCGCTCAAGGTCAACTACGGCATCGACCTTGACATCTCCACCGACACGCTTGAGATCGGGGACAACCGCACCGCGGCCAGCACTCCCCCACCAGTCACTTCGGCAAGCTCAGTGGCCGATGATTCCGCGGTCGCTGAGCCAGCCGAAGCGGAACTTTGGGAGAAGTGATGGAGGATCTTCGGAGATATGTCCTGTATACCAAGGAGCAGGAGGATGCGTTCCGGAACAAGTTCGCCAACGTGATCGCGGCAAGGCGGCGGGTTTACGTGAAATGGCTGCGCGGCCTTCCGCTCCGGGAATGGGTGGACTATCTCGTTCAGGTCTCCCCATGTGACTACGAGGCAGTCATAGGACTGATCTGCATCTGCTATCAGGAAGGCCTTGTCAGCATCACCTTCAGCCGCGATTACCGCCAGATTCGGCGTGATCCGGACACACCGGAGGAACTTGAGGGCATATTCGGAAAGTTCTGAAAAAGAGCGAATTATTTTGGAAATTTCTTCTCAAATATTTGCATAGTACGAAATTTTGTACTATCTTTGTAATGTTAAAAAAATAAGAGATGAAGAAATTAAACGAAAAAGAGAAGGACCTGATTGAAGCAATCAGAAACTTCAAGGCCGCAAGAGGGTGGATGGAGAACAAGGCCGAGTTCGAATGGGAAATCCACCGACTACTCAACGAACTGATGTACGGAGAATGAACAACGGAGGCCTTCGGGCCTCCATTAAAAAACACAATGATATGGAAGGCACAAGAATCAAACGGGAAAACATCGAGGTGTTCTTGGACATCAATCTTGGCAGACTTGCAAAGAACTACTTACAGAAATCGCCATCTTGGTTATACCACAAACTTGACGGGCGGGACGGCAACGGCAAGGAAACTGACTTCACCCCCGAAGAACTCCAGCAGTTGAAAGGCGCGCTTTGCGACCTCGCTGACAGAATACGGCGTGCGGCCGACAACCTCTAAGTCTCCAACCCTCTGTTAACTTCACAGATCTTATTTTTTTGACAAAATGGCCGACAGGAGACGCGGCCGGAGCGGCATCCATTCGGGTGCCGCTTTTTTTGTAAACACATTCGCAATACAAACGCAATACAAAATTTCGGGAAGTGATTGGATGCTAAGGAAAGAATGACTACCTTTGCATCAGCATTAAAGTTGTTGGGCATTGGAAATAACACCTCCTTTCAAAAAGGTCCGTTCCTGTCCTCGCCCTGTAAAAGGAATAAACCCGGCATCTCCCAAATGTCGGGTTTTTCGTTCCAGAATATCCGGAACGTTTTTAAGGCTCGCAAGAGCCAAAAAGGAAAGGAGGTGTGAGATAAGATGAACAATAACTTTAATGCTAAAAATGAACAAGGCAAACTTGTCTTTCGTATGTATTACACAACGAAAGACGGTAGAAGAATCTACCGGGCGAACGGAAGGCCATTCTGTTTTCGTATCAAGAGAACGCTTTAAGTAGTTTTATGGGTGGTGCGATGGGAGGCACCACTCTTTTTCAAAATAAATGTAAAATTTCTATCGACAAATTTCGTGATTAATAGAAATATTACTACCTTTGCAACACCAAACAATATGCGATATGAAGTACGATGAATTTCACGACCTTGTTAAGGCGAATGGCTGGGAAAGGCTAAGGCAGTCTGGAAGCCACGTGATCTACAAAAAGGGAAGCCGGACTTACCCGGTTCCCTACCACAAAGGGAAAGAGTTGGGCAAGGGGCTTGAAAACAAGATGAAAAAGGATATGGGGCTGAAATAAGCCCCATATCACAACGATAAAAGAATTGAGTTATGGTTATAGAAGCGATTATCGAAAGAGCGGCGGACGGAACATTCAACGTCTATTGCAGCAAGGAAATATTCTCAGGTGCCGGCAGCACCATAGAGGAGGCCAAGGCTGACATGATGCAGCAGATCAAGTTCTACAAGGAGACAGCGATAGCGGAGGGATTCAAGTACCCTGCCTTTCTTGACGGAGAATATTCCTTCTCCTACAAGATTGACGCGGTCTCGTTGATGCAGTACTATGTCAATTCAGGCATCCTCTCATTGGCCGGCCTTGAAAAAATCACCGGCATCAACCAAAAGCAGCTTTGGGGATACATCAACGGAACCAAGCCACGGAAAGCCCAGGAGGAAAGAATCGAATCTGGATTCCGGGCGTTGGACAAAGACCTGAACGCCATATTCGCGTAATTGTTTGGTAGCATTACTTAGTATGGTGCGGCCCTGGGAGTTTCTTCCAGGGCTTTTCTTTTTGGTAAGGGCGGATGAAGAGGCTAATCTTCATTCGCTCTTACAATTTTTATTGGAGGGAAGTGCGTGAAATGGGGATTTCAAAAATTAAAGGCAAAACTATAAGTAAAAAAGGAAGATTTGCTTACAATTTTCATTAAACAGGTGATTTTCGGGGAAATTGAGGGAAATGAGGGAAATCGGTTTGTTTGTGCCAAAATTCGGCACAAGTAAGAGAAATATTTTTAGATATATTCAAATAGAACGAAGGATTATCTTATCTTATCTATTGTAGTTCTTCAATAAATTACGTAACTTTAGGAAAAATATTTTTGCTGAGGAAATGAAAAACCCCAACTACACTAACTACACTAACTACACTTGAAGCAAATGAATGAATATTAATGAAATAAGGTGTAGTTGCGGTGTAGTTGGAGAACTACACTCCAACTACATTCAACTACACTTGCCCTGACTCCAACTACACTAACTACACAATTTCGGGGCTCAACTACACCTCATTTTTGGTTAACTCGTTGATAATCAAACATGGCTTCAAGTGTAGTTAGTGTAGTTGATGTTTTTGC
>DCMG01000175.1:0-3424 GCA_002321335.1 Bacteroidales bacterium UBA1628
GTGTACGGCTCTGGCGGAGTTATGACATATGTTGACACTTCCATATATGACAAACCTTCAGTCTTGATCCCAAGGAAAGGTTCGATTGATAAGTTATACTATGTGGATGTTCCATTTTGGAATGTTGATACAGTATTTTATACAGAAATAAACAAATCTTTGGTAATAGAAAAATATGTTTTCTATGCACTTCAAAAAGAGCACTTGGAAAAATTGAATACCGCAGGTGGTGTTCCAAGTTTGACACAAGCGGTTCTTAATGATGTTGAAATCCCCGTGCCACCGCTTCCGGTGCAGGAGGAGATTGTAAGAATCTTGGATATTTTTACAGAATTGCAAGCAGAATTGCAGAAAAGGAAGTCTCAATATAGTTATTATCTTGATAACTTATTGAGTTTCAATAAATGGTGGGGTATCAAACAGAAATAAGACGGATGAAGTTGAAGGATGTATGCATGAAGACTAATAATATCAAATGGAAATCTGCGACAGGGCAATACCGATATATTGATTTGTCGTCCGTTGATATCCAAACACACAGCATTATTTCTGCAATAGAAATAGATAAGATGTCTGCACCAAGTCGAGCTCAACAAATTGTTCAAGGGAATGATGTCATTTTTGCCACTACTAGGCCGACCCAAATGAGAGCCTGCATAATTCCCACCGAATATAATGGCGATATATGCAGTACTGGATATTGTGTGTTGAGAGTTGATAAAAAGATATTATTACCAAGGTTTTTGTTCTTTTCCTTGACAGTTAGTAATTTCAAGACATATTTATCAAATAACCTTACACTCGGCAATTATCCTTCAATATCCAATAGCGCATTGCTGGAATATGAAGTTCCTGTTCCCTCTTTGGTAGACCAGCAGAAGATAGTCTCCATCCTTGACCGCTTCGACCGCCTTGCCAACGACCTTTCTTCCGGTCTTCCTGCGGAGATGAAAAAGAGACGCCAACAATACGAGTATTACAGGGATAAACTTTTATCCTTCAAGAGAAAGGGAGCATAACAGAAATCAAGAAGCATAATAATGACACAATACAATATCATCGCCGAAAGCCAGGAATACACCGTGGTCGCTGAATATGACCACGTGGCAACCCCAGCCGAAAGCTACCAGAGCGAGGCTGACCTGGAAAAGGAGTTCATCCGTCTCCTTGGGGAGCAAGGCTATGAGTATCTTCCCATCCACACGGAAGCGGATCTCGTCAAGAACCTGCGCTCACAGCTGGAAAAACTCAACTCCTATCACTTCACGGATAATGAATGGACTCGGTTCTTTAGTGAATGCATAGCCAACAAGAACGATGATATTGTGGTCAAGACCGCCAAGATACAAGATGATTATATTCAGGTTCTAAGAAGAGACACCGGTGAGAGCCGGAACATCTGGCTCATAGACAAGGACAATATTCATAACAACTTCGTCCAGGTCATAAACCAGTATGTCGAGGAGGGTGGGAACTATGACACCCGTTATGATGTGTCCATCCTTGTCAATGGCCTTCCACTTGTGCATATTGAACTCAAAAGAAGAGGTGTCCAGCTAAAAGAGGCCTTCAACCAGATAAACAGATACCAGAGGGATAGTTTCTGGGCAGGGTGCGGGTTGTATGAGTATGTGCAGATATTCGTCATAAGCAACGGTACAAACACCAAGTATTACTCGAACACCACCAGAGCGAACCACATCAAAGAACAGGAGACAGGCGGGAGGAACAAGTCAAAGAAGACCAGCAACTCATTCGAGTTCTCATCATTCTGGGCGGACGGCAACAACAAAGTCATAACGGATCTTCTGGACTTCACCAAGACATTCTTCTCAAAGCACACCCTGCTGAACATCCTTACAAAGTATTGTGTTTTCACCAGCGAGAGGATGCTGATGGTGATGAGGCCTTACCAGGTTGCCGCCACGGAAAGGATCATACAGAGGATAAATGTCGCCAACAACTACAAGTTTTATGGCAGCATCAAAGGCGGAGGATACATCTGGCACACCACAGGCTCCGGAAAGACTCTCACATCATTCAAGACCGCACAGCTGGCATCAAGGCTGCCTTACATCGACAAGGTTCTCTTTGTCGTGGACCGCAAAGACCTTGACTACCAGACGATGAAGGAATATAACCGATTCGAGGAGGGTGCGGCTGACGGGAACACTTCCACGGCCGTGCTCCAAAGGCAGTTGGAGAACAAGGACAAGAGCGGAGCTGATCACGACTACCGCATCATCGTCACCACCATCCAGAAACTCTCTATCTTCGTTCAGAAGAACAAGAATCATCCCGTGTTCCAGCAGAGGGTGGTGATAATCTTCGATGAGTGCCACAGGAGCAACTTTGGAGAGATGCACTCAGCCATCACAAAGAACTTCAAGAAATATAACCTGTTCGGCTTCACCGGCACCCCTATATTCGCACAGAATGCAGGGACGGGCGGAGATTTGCACTTGAAGACCACCCGGCAGGCATTCGGGGACAGACTCCACACCTACACCATTGTGGATGCCATCAACGATGAGAACGTCCTTCCGTTCAGGATTGACTATGTGAACACCTTCAAAGAAAGAGACAACATCTCTGACGAGCGGATTTCCGCCATAGACAGGGAAAAGGCGATGCTTTCACCTGAAAGGATAGCGAAGGTGTCCAGGTATATTCTTGAGCACTTCGACCAGAAGACCAAGAGAAGTTCATACTATTCTTTCCGCGTCCTGGATGATATTCATAAGGTGGCAAGCGCCAAGAAAGGGGCTGAGGTTTTTGAACATAAGACAGAACAGAGACTGAACGGCTTCAACGCCATGTTCGCGGTGGCCTCCATCCCTATGGCCAAAGCCTACTACAATGAGCTCAAAAGGCAGCAGTCTGAACTGCCGGAAGCACAGAGGCTCAAGATAGCCACCATTTACAGTTATGGTGCGAATGAAGAGGAGATTGACGGAATACTCGAGGAAGAGAACCCAGAAAGCACCACACAACTTGACCAGCAGTCAAGGGATTTCCTTGAAGGAGCCATACAGGACTACAACAGGATGTTCTCCACGAACTATGACACTTCCTCCGACAAGTTCCAGAACTATTATAAAGACTTGTCATTGAGGATGAAGAACCGGCAGGTGGATCTGCTGATAGTGGTGAATATGTTCCTTACTGGCTTCGATGCCACCACACTCAACACCCTGTTCGTGGACAAGAACCTCAAACAGCACGGTCTGATACAGGCGTTTTCAAGGACGAACAGGATACTGAACTCCGTCAAGACTTTTGGTAACATCGCCTGTTTCAGGGATCTCCAGCAGGCTACGGATGATGCCATCGCCCTGTTCGGTGACAAGGATGCAAGCAGTATTGTGGTGCTGAAAGACTTTCTGTCTTATTATGACGGTTACGACACGGAGAAAGGCAAGCA
>DCMG01000175.1:3484-14695 GCA_002321335.1 Bacteroidales bacterium UBA1628
TGTTATGGCTATAAGGAACTGGTGGAGCAACTTCAAAGCGAGTTCCCGGATGGTCAGCCTGTTGTGGGAGAAGAAGCGGAGAGGCGGTTTGTGGCTCTCTTTGGAAGCCTTCTCAAATCCATCAACATACTCTCTACCTTTGACCAGTTTGAGGGAAAGAAAATAATAACTGACAGGCAGTTGCAGGACTATCAGAGCAATTATCTCGATCTTCAGGAGAAATGGCGTCACCGCAAATCTGGCGACAAGGAGAACATAAATGATGACCTTGTGTTTGAGACTGAGCTTATCAGACAGGTGGAGATCAACATTGACTATATTCTTCTTCTTGTCCAGAAATATCACGACGGCAACTGCACGAACAAGGAGATACTTGTCAGCATCTCCAAAGCCATAGGTTCTAGCATTCAGCTAAGGAGCAAGAAAGAACTTATAGAGAACTTCATCGGCTGCGTGAATGCCGACACGGATGTGGAAAAGAGCTGGAAAGACTTTGTCCAGCGGCAGAGGGACGAAGACTTGAAGGAGATCATAGAGAGTGAGCACCTCAAACCACAGGAGACGGAGAAGTTCATAGAGAGCAGTTTCCGGGATGGACAGGTAAGAACCACCGGAACGGACATTGACAAGATACTCCCTCCGATGTCAAGGTTCGGTGGCAGCAGGCAGGAAAAGAAGAAATCTGTCATCGAGAAGCTACGGGCATTCTTTGAAAGATACTTCGGATTGTGATTTTTCGCTTCATACCTTTGCGGCAATTGCGTAAATAAGGCACTTGCCGCTGAGCCGTCGGAATATGATTGTTAGGCTTTTCCGCTGAATTATGATATCTTTGTACCTGAAATATGATTTAAATTTTAAATATAAATAAGCAATGAATCTTAGGAATATGTTCGCAGCTTTGCTGCTTGTAATTGCGATGTCGTGTTCAACTGTGAACAAGAGCGGCGTGATCAGGGTTGAGACACCGGCCCGTCCTGCCGGCCAGGAGAATGTCCTTGGCCTGACAGTCCCTGCGATGGACACCGTCAGGGTCGGCTTTGTCGGCATCGGAATGCGTGGCTCAAGCGCTGTGGAGCGTTACACCTACGTGCCTGGGGTCAAGATAACCGCCCTTTGTGACGTTGAGGCGGACCGTGTTGAGAAGGCTCAGAAGACACTGGAAGACAGAGGATTCCCTAAAGCCGCTGAATATTCCGGCAGCACCGAGGCCTACAAGGAGCTTTGCGACCGTGATGACATTGATCTGGTTTATATCTGTACTGATTGGAAGCACCACGTTCCGATCGCCCTCTATGCGATGGAGCACGGCAAGAATGTCGCTGTCGAGGTTCCTGCCGCCGCTTCGCTTGAGGACATCTGGGCTCTTGTGAATATGTCCGAGAAGACCCGCAAGCACTGCATGATGCTTGAGAACTGCTGCTATGACTTCTTTGAAATGACGGCCTTGACGATGGCTCAGAAGGGTCTGTTCGGCGAGATTATCCACGGTGAAGGTTCTTATCATCATAATCTGGATCCGTTCTGGAATGCTTACTGGAACAACTGGAGACTTGATTTCAACAAGGCCACCAAGGGAGATGTCTATTCCACCCACGGACTCGGTCCTGTCTGCCAGGTCATGAACATTCATCGTGGAGACCGTTTCAAGACTCTTGTGGCCATGGAGACCAAGACAGTCAACGGTCCTAAGCACGTCGAGGCCAAGACCGGGGAGAAATGTGATGATTTCCAGAACGGAGACCTCACGACGACGATGATCTCCACGGAGAAAGGCAAGACCATCCTTGTGGAGCACGATGTGATGACCCCGCGTCCTTACAGCCGTATGTACCAGATTGTCGGCAGCGACGGCTATGTGGGCAAGTACCCTGTGCAGCAGGTATGTCTGCGTGACAATGTGGCCAAGGGCACTTCCACTGATTTCCAGAACCTTGGCCGTGAGGTGGTATATTCAGGAGACAAACTGAACAAACTGCTTGAGGAGAACCGTAACCCTATCCTTACCCCTGAACTTGAGGCTCTTGCGAAGAAGGTCGGTGGCCACGGCGGAATGGACTTCATCATGGACTACCGTCTGGTCTACTGTCTCAGGAATGGCCTTCCTCTCGACATGGATGTCTATGACATGGCCGAGTGGTGCTGCCTCACCGAACTCGGAAGGATCTCAATGGAGAACGGAAACGCCCCTGTCGAAGTTCCAGACTTCACCCGTGGCGCCTGGGATCAGATCAAAGGCTTCACCTACGCCTTCGCTGAGTAAGAAGTCGCGCGGTTTCCTGCCAACGGAGTGTTTTCTGTAACTACTTTGCAGTGACGATGTAGAAGCAGGAGGTAGAGAGAAAGTTGCGTAGAAACGGGATGTGGTCGAGGCCAAGGCGCAGACGGGTCGGACGGAGATGGAACTTGGCCTTGTAATGCGGGCTGATCAGCCATAGCTTACGCTCAACAATCTGAAAACCGTTTTCTTCACATAGACGCTCGAACTTTTCGGGAGTCATCTTGGATCGCTTGATGCTCAAAAGTTCATCGATCTTGGCCGGCTCTTCCTTGAATATTCTCAGATAGCCTCGGTAAAGGCTGGCCGGAAGGAGGTGCATGAACGGGACTTTGGAGCAGACTCCACTCCGGCAAATCTGCTGGTGGCCTCCAAATGGCATCTGCCAGGCCGGAAAGCCGAAGAACGCGATTCCGTCAGGTTTCAGGAATTTCTTGATGCCGGAGAAGAAGGCCGGTTTGTCCTCCGGCTCGATGTGCTCGATCACATCGTGGATCAGCACGATGTCGAAACGGTCATCCCGCGCGGGCATATTCAGAAAGTTTCCGCTGATGAACTCACCGGGCATATTCCTCGCCGCGAAATATTCCTTGGCGTGCTCTATCTTGTTGACAGCCAAATCTATGCCTGTCACCGAGCATCCCGCTTCGGCGAACGGCAGCAGGTTTCCGCCCTCGCCGCAGCCTATCTCCAGAACCCGTGTTCCGGCCCCGATGCTCTTGAATTTACGAAGATAATCAATGTAAAACTCCCGGGAAGTCTGCGCCAACTCCCTGAAATACCGTTCTCTGTCTGTGTGTCGTTCCTGCATTGTGCGTTTTATATTCTTTGCCAAATCTCCGGCAACTATTTTTGTTTGCAAAATTAGTGAAAAAGAGAAAATTAATCTATGACTTTACGTGGCGCTTAATGAATTGACGGTTAAAGGGATAAGCATTCTAGTGGTACGGATTATTGTACCAGCAAAACCCTTTATGCGTTGATTTACAAAGTGTTGGCCGCCACGAACTTCCGGACAATCTCCAGGATTTCGTCACCGTATTTGTCACACTTGGACTTGCCTAAGCCTTTGACAGCCAGCAGTTCCTCTTTTGTGGTGGGGGCGATGTCGGCGATGGCCAGAAGGGTCTTCTGGTGGAGGATTATGTAGGCTGGGACGTTCTCACTTTGGTACTTTTCCCGTCGCCAGTCTATCAATGCTTGAACCAGTTCAGGGTGCTGGCTACCAGTATAGGTGGATTGGTCTCCGTCCGGTCCCTGAGCCTGTCGAATGGTGGACGGTGAGCTTGTCGAACCGTCCGCAATGGGTCCCTGAGTTTGTCGAAGTGCCAGTGGTTCGACAGGCTCACCAACCGACTGCCCTTCCGGTCGCTGAGCTGGCGGTGCACTGAGCTTGTCGAAGTGCCGAAGCGACTTCTCTGAATCTGAAACCTTCTCCGGAGTGGAAATCAACGATCTGACCAGCGCCTTTAGCGACCTTTCTTCCGACAACTCGTTGTCCGTCTTTAATTTATGGTATGCCTTGGTGCTGAAGCCATCAGACAGAACAGCCTCGTAAAGTGTAAGCCGGAACCTCAGTTCGGAGAGAAACTCCTCGGAGGCTGACTTAAAAGCCTTCTTGACCTCCTTGTCGTCAATCTCGATGAGCGTCAACGGAGCGGCGAACGAAGCCAAAGGCCGAAGCTCTTTGTGGAAATATTCACAAGCCTTTGTGACGCGCTCCCGCAAGAGAGGAAAGTCCTCCGCCACGCCGCCGTGGACTGTCGAGGCGATGTAACGGATCTGCTTTTGGAATTTCATGGCCGTGTCGCTGAGGGGACGTATTCCTACCAATGTTTTCGGGACACTTTCCTTGCTGTTGCCTGACTCTTCGGCGAGTAGGCCGGCTAAGGCTGTATTCCCGGCTCCGACCGTGTTGAACCTGTCCGCCTGGTCAGGATAGAGGTTTGAAAGGTTGACCTGATATATTCGGTTGACCCTGTTGTAAAGATAGCGAAGGCGCTGAAGGTCAAAGGCGTCACAAAGGGTCGAGGTGAAATATTCATTGGACATCGCCGACAGTTTGAGCCGCACCTCGTCCGCCGGCTCGCGGCTGCTTTCGAACGCCGAGACTTCCTCGCTTGTGAACGTGCATCGTCTGGTGATCGGGGTAGTCAGGACGATTCCTCCGAGGGTGCGGCAGCGGGAAAGGGCGACATAGACCTGGCCGAAAGAGAACGCAGCGCCGGCGTCGATGATGACGTGGTCGAATGTCAGACCCTGACTCTTGTGGATCGTCACCGCCCATGCCGGCCGCAGAGGCACCTGCTCGAAAGTCCCGTCCACAATTCCCTCAATCTCACCGGTTTCCTCGTTCAGCCCGTAACGGATGTTCTCCCATTTCTCTGTCGTGACAACGATGCTCTCGCCAGTCTCGTCCTTCACGATCAGCTGTGGCTTCACCTTCTCGACAGTCGCAATCTTTCCGTTGTAGTAGCGAGCCTCCCCGGAAGTGTCGTTGCGCACGAACATCACCTGAGCGCCCTCCCTCAGACGAAGCCGAGTCTCCGCCGGGTAGGCGTTTTCCGGGAATATTCCTTCGACCTGAGCCTCGAAAGTGGCTTCTTCCGTGTCCAATGCGTTCATCTTCGCCTCGTTGACCGAGTCGGCCTGCGAGTTGTGGGTCGTCAGGCGGATCCAACGTTCGTTTTCTGGCGGCACGAATCCAGGGTTCAGCCTCTTGTTCAGCTCGTTGAGAGCCGCATCACTCGGCATCCCCGACCGCACCTCATTCAGAATGTCAAGGAATATTCTGTCGCTTTGCCGGTGCACCTTCTCCAGCTGGATCGTCACGTACGGAAGCCGCTGCAACACCTTGGAATTGAAAAAGAAAGGCGTTGAATATACCTGCTCCATGTACGGCCTTTCCGACTCCTTGACAACCGGAGGGAGCTGCTGTATGTCCCCGATCATCAGAACCTGCACCCCTCCGAACGGCCTGTCGTTGCGGCGGTAACGCTTCAAGATGTCATCTATCGCGTCCAGAATGTCCGCCCTCACCATCGAGATCTCATCGATGATCAGCAGGTCGAGAGTCCTCAGCATCTTCACCCTTTCCTTGCGCAGGGAACGCATCCGCTCCGGCATCTGGTACTCGGTGACAAGTTCTTTTACATCAGGAAGATACGGACAAAGTGGCAGTTGGAAGAACGAATGGATGGTCACTCCGCCGGCGTTGATGGCCGCCACTCCGGTAGGAGCCACGACCGCGAACCGCTTGGAAGTCTGTCTTACGATTTCTTTAAGGAATGTTGTTTTTCCCGTGCCGGCCTTGCCGGTCAGGAACACGGAGACTCCGGTCTCTTCCACATATCTCTCCGCCAAAGTGAATCTCTCGTCCTTTTCAATCATAGAGCCTTTTTGTTTTGTCAATGGTTGTCCGGCCAACTTTTATTCCTCAATGGCCATACGGACATAAAACTGGCCGAAAGTCGGCTTGGCTTTCGTTCCGCTAAAGTTAGCATTAAAAGTCCTTCCGGCAAAATCGGATTTGACTGGCAAATTTTCAGATGTGAAATCTCTGTGGCGGCTAATGTGTTGTCTATTAGTGAATTGAGTAGGTGCTCTACTCGCATTTTGGAGAGAGGGTGCCTCTTTTATTTTTCTGATTAATAACCTTTTAGGTGCCACGCTGAAAAATCCGTTTCTCAAGAAAAATTATTAAGTTTGTAATAAAATGCCGAACGGGAATATTCATAAAAGGGGATTCTCTCCAGAGCCGCCGGTGGGCTGCGACCTTTCGAAGAATCGCATCTTGCTGCATTGCTGCTGCGCCCCATGCTCAACCGCCATCATCGAATGGATGACCATCTCCGGTCTACGTCCCGGAATATTCTTCAGCAACTCCAACATCGTCCCTTTCCGTGAATATTCCATCCGCCGCGACGAATTAGTCCGCTATGCCGCTGCGCACGGTTTGGAAACCATTGATGATGAATATAATCACGCCGCTTGGCTGTCATTTGTCCGTCGGCTGGAGTCTCCTCTGGCCGGTGAGCGGACGGCACCGGTCGTTGTGCCTGTCTCTCCGGTCGCTGAGCTTGCCGAAGCGCCCGGACAAAGAGAAGAAGAGTTGCCTCCGGCCACTGAGCCTGCCATCCGCATCGCCGACATGCCGGAGCGCGGCCCGCGTTGTCTGGAGTGCTTCAAGTTCCGTCTCCTTCGCGCCGCCAGATACGCCGCTACCCACGGCTATACCATCCTGACCACTACCCTGGCATCTTCCCGTTGGAAAGATCTGGGGCAGGTCGATGCTGCCGGCCGTTGGGCCTGCGAAAGAGTCAATACATCCCGCGTTCTTTGGTGGAACCAGAACTGGCGTCGAGGTGGCCTTCAGGAACGCCGAAACGCCCTGATAAAGGAATGGGATATGTATAACCAGACATTCTGCGGATGTGAATTTTCCGAGCGGCATTGACCAGGAGGCTTATGTGGATAGGCGAAACGAAATGGCCTGGATTGAAACAGAAATGAATATGTTATATTTAAAATAATATGAAACAGATTGTAAAACAATTTTTTGCGGCTGCTCTGATGGTTTTCGGAGCGGCGGCGAACCTGGCGGCGGGAGACAATATTCCCAGACCTGAATATCCAAGGCCGCAGTTTGAGAGGACTGACTGGGTCAACCTGAACGGAAAGTGGTCGTTCGAGCTTGATCTGAACCACGTGGGGCTGGAGAAAGGCTACCCTGAAAGCAAAGGCTTTTCCGGCAGCATCCTGGTGCCGTTCTCTCCGGAAAGCGAAATGTCCGGAGTGGGCCACACCGATTTCATCACCGGCATCTGGTACCACAGGACGATCGACGTGCCCGCATCATGGGAGGGGAAGAATATCCTTTTGAACTTCGGAGCCGTTTACTATCAGTCGGATGTGTTTGTTGACGGAAAGTTTGTCGGCCGTCATTTCGGAGGCTCGTCCTCATTCTCGTTTGACATCACTAAGTTCGCCGCTCCAGGTACATCCCACGATCTGGTGGTTTATGCTCAGAGCGACCTGCGCAGCATGATGCAACCGGCCGGAAAGCAATCCCTGATGTTGGGTTCGCACGATTGTGAATATATCCGCACGACCGGAATCTGGCAGACCGTCTGGATGGAACCGGTGGCAGGAAATGGCCTGAAGAGCGTTCAGGTCAACACCGACATCGACCAGAAGCAGCTGGTTCTGCATCCGGCATTCTACAAAGAGGGCGCTGCCGGACTGAAAATCACTGTGACAGACCCGGACGCCCCGAAGAAGCCTGTCGCTCAGAAGACGGTTTCCGCCTCCAACAACAGTGTGGCGGTGATTCCGTTCAAGTCCTTGAAGACATGGAGTCCGGAGAGTCCGTTCCTTTATGACGTGAACTATCAGGTTCTGGACAAGGACGGCAAGGTCATCGATGAGATCAGGTCCTATGTCGGCATGAGAAAGGTTCACATCGAGGGTAACAAGATATTCCTGAACAATGTTCCTTACTATCAGAGACTTGTGCTTGACCAGGGCTACTACCCTCAGAGCCAGTGGACCGCTCCGTCTGACGAGGCTTTGAAGCATGACATCGAACTTTCCAAGAACGCCGGATTCAATGGAGCCAGACTTCACCAGAAGGTTTTCGAGGAGCGTTTCCACTATTGGGCCGACAAACTCGGCTATCTGACGTGGGCCGAGTTCCCGAGCTGGGGCATCGAGCTGAACAGCGTAGAGGCGGCGCGCAACTTCCTGAGTGAGTGGTCCGAGTGTGTCGCCAGGGACAGGAACTATCCATCCATAATCACCTGGACTCCGATGAACGAAGAGTTCTGGCCGGACAACATCCAGTTCCCGCGTTTCAGCGAGGACATCTATGCCATCACCAAACAGCTGGACCCTACCCGCCCGATCAACATCTGCAGTGGCGGCATCCAGGTCAAGACCGACATCTGGACCGAGCATCATTACGAGCAGGATCCGGATAAACTCAAGAACATCATCTGGAATGATGGAAAACTATTCACCAGACCTGTTCAGACCCACAAAGGCCGGATCAACAACATCGGCTTCAACGACCCTGCCCGTTACGGCGGTGAGCCTTACACTTTCTATGAATATGACGGATCGATTCCGTACATCCTCGATGAGTTCGGCGGCATCAAATGGGTCAAGGGTCAGGATGCCACAACCGTCAACTCCACTACCCAGTCATGGGGCTACGGCAAGAGCGTGGTCTCGATGGAGGATTTCTACAAGAGGCTTGAGGCTCAGGTCAAGGCCGTGGTTTCTATGTCAGACGTCATCTGTGGCTTCTGCTACACCCAGCTGACCGATGTCGAGCAGGAGCAGAACGGTGTCTATAGCTACGACCGCTCCGAGAAGTTCGACATGGCCCGCATCAAAGCCATCTTCTCGATGACTCCAGGCAGCAAGTAATCCCGCTGTTTTCGACCGGAAAAGTTTTTGAAAACTGGCGGCAACTTAAAAAAAAGTTGCCGCCGGTTTGCTATTTCTTGTACATGGCGAAGAGTGCGGAGCCGGAGCCGGACATGGAGGCGTAGACCGCTCCGGAATCGTAGAGGGACTGCTTGATGGCCGCCAGCTCAGGATGAGCCTTGAAGACAGTGACTTCGAAATCATTGACCAGATAGTCTTTCCACTCGGCCACAGGCATCGCCAGCACTGTCCGCAAATCTGACATCTTAGTTGGTTTTATGTATGGATTATTGGCTGGAGAATTATGTCTGTCAGGCTGGTCACTGAGCTTGTCGAAGTGACATTCCCGCGGAACAATTCCTTTATAAGCCTCCGCTGTGGAGACCGCGACCCCCTCCGGAATCAGCACCTTGACCTCATATTCAGAAAGATCGATCCCGTAAGGCTCAAGGATTTCACCCCTTCCGGATCCGAGCATTGGTTTATTGAATATGAAGAAAGCGCAGTCACTTCCGAGTCTGGCGGCATATTCGGAAAGCCTTTGTTCATCAAGTCCAAGTCCGCATAATTCGTTCAACGCCTTGAGGGTGAACGCCGCATCCGCCGAACCACCGCCGAGCCCCGCCCCGACAGGAGCCCTCTTTTCCAGAAATATCTTGACGGGAGGCATATCATAATCTTGTGCAAGGATGCTGTACGCCTTTGCGCACAGATCCTTGAGCGGATCCCAGTCAACCCCTTCCTCTCGCGCGATTGTGATCATCAACTTCCCGTCCTCCGAGATTCTCTGCACCAAACGTTCTCCGTTCTCCGTTTGGCCGCTGAACTTGGGATGCACTGAGTCAGCGGTGCATCTGGCTTGTCGAAGTGCCGAAGTGTCGAACCGTCCGTCCTGACTAGCATACTTGGCGGACAGCGCCGCCGATGTGCGGCTGTAGTCATCCCCCGTGACAATTTCAAGAGTGTCCCCGAAATCAAAGCACGGCACGAACAATGTCTCGATGTCATGAAACCCATCGGTGCGTTTCCTCAGGACGCTAAGTCCCAGATTCAACTTGACATTAGTCTTGACAGTCATAATGTTGATGATTTTGATTGAGCACACTGAAGATGTCCCGGTCGGACATGCCAAAATTTAAACTCTGAATATTCATAGCAGCAATTGTTATCAATTTCACCTGTAAAGATACCGAATATTTCCGTAAAACATAACTGCCTATCAGTTAATATATTCGTGAATCCTGCCAATTATTTTCAGAGGGCAGTATTCCGTAACTTATTGCTGTTCAGTGAATGACTCTCAGCGCTTTCCGTCTCCCAAGAGTGCAGCCGAGCGCTACGGGCGGCACAAAACCGAGATACGTGTAATTGATTGCAAGCCTAAAGTGCATAGTGCCGTTATGTTCTGCATATGCCTGTGCTTTGCGGCTATTCGGTTTTTGGTGTGCGGGCGGACTGCCGCAATAGGCCCAAAGTGGTTTTTATGGGGGTAACAACCGAAATATTTCTGTTTCTTTTGATTTGTATATGTTTCTTTTCGTTATTTACGTTTTCTGTGCATATTATTGCGGTTCAATATTAATTTAAGATTGAACCATGTATTTCAAAGAAAAGAGACAAGAGCTCGCTCCGTTCGTGAATCTGCGGAGCGATGTCGGCTTCAAGGCCGTGTTCGCGGACAGGAACAACAAGGACATCCTCATCGGGGTGCTGAACCAGGTCCTCCCTCCCGAGGCGAGGATCGAGGACATCAAGGAGTATTCCGACCGCGAGCAGCAACAGGATGTGATCTACGGGAAGAAGACGGTGCTGGACCTGGTATGTGTGGACAAGGACGACAGAACGTTCATCGTGGAGATGCAGGCCGCGGAAGAGGACAGCTTCTTCGAGCGGTGTGTCTATTATGCGTCGGGGCTGTACCATCTGGAACTGTCGGAGGGGGAACTGTACGGGAAGCTCCACCCTGTCTATGTGGTGTCGTTCCTGAACTACCGCCTGAGGCACGATGACGAGTCGCAGTGGGACACCGACCACTTCATCTCCTACTGGATGTTCACCGAAAAACGCACCGGAATGGTTGCGGATCAGACAATTAGTGTTATCTTTGTGGAGCAGGCGCTGTTCACCAAGACGCTGGAGGAGTGTGTCACGGAGTCCGACAGACTGTTCTACATATTCAGGAACGGCGGCGACTTCCAAAGGATACCCGAGAGGATCGAGAAATCAGGCGGAATCTCCAGACGACTGGCCCAAGCGTGCGAGGTGGCGGCGTTCGACAAAATGAAGAAACTTAAATACGAGATCGACAAGATGAACGAGAGGGACATTCTGGCGCAGAGGGAATTCGCCGAGCGCAAGGGCTTCGAGGCGGGATACGCCGACGGAGAGGCAAAGGGACTGGCTGACGGAACTGCCAAAGGTATGGCCGAAGGTATGGCCAAAGGTAAGGCCGAGGTGGCCAAGGCTATGCTTCTTGGTGGTATGCCGGTAGATCAGATTATGCT
>DCMG01000175.1:14777-43600 GCA_002321335.1 Bacteroidales bacterium UBA1628
AGTAAACGATTGAAAATCAGTCGCAAGAGTAAAGCCCTTTAGCCGATATTAGCTAAAGGGCTTTACTTAATTCACTGAGAAAAAGAGGCTTACCTTCCACGGGTGCAGCCCCCCCCCCCAGTTACTTCACCGCCTTTGCGGAAAGCGAGTACGGTTTTTCACCCTGCTTCTGGCCGCGGGACTTGTTCGGCTTGGAGGCCATCACGAACTCGATTGTGCCGCCCTGAAGGAGGTCATCGTGGGTTATGTAAAGTTTCTTGCACTCGACTCCGTTGCGAAGGACCTTCTTCACATAACGGTTAACATCGCTCACACCGGCGGCCTTCACCTCAAGGGTCTTCCCGTTCGGAAGGGCGATCTTCGCGTTCGGAAGGTACGGAGCACCGAACACGTACTGGTCGCTGCCAGGGCAGACAGGGTAGAATCCAAGCACACTGAATATGTACCATGCGGACATCTGGCCGCAGTCGTCATTTCCTCCCAATCCGTGAATATCAGGGCGGTACATCCGATTGATGATCTCCCTCATCCAGTACTGTGTCTTCCAAGGCTGGTTTGTCCAAGCATAGAGATAAGGAATATGATGGCTCGGCTCGTTGCCGTGCACATAGCCACCGATCAGGCAGTCCTTCGTGATGTCCTCGTTAGTGGCGTAGGCATATTCAGGAAGGTCATGGTAGAAGAGCTCGTCCAGGGCGGAGATGAACTTCTTCTCACCACCCATCAGCTCCATCACGCCGTACACGTCCTGCGGAGCGTGGAACGAGAAGTTCAGCGAGTTGCCCTCGATGAAGCCTTCTCCCATAGTCTGCATGATGTCGAAATCCTTCTTGAAAGTGCCGTCTGAATATTTCGGGCGCGCGAATCCGAGCTCAGTGTCGAACACGTTTCTGTAAAATTGCGCGCGTGCGAGATATTCATCAGCGACCTTGTCGTTGCCGGCGAGGCAGGCGGTGTGCCAGATGGTCCAGTCGTCGTAGGAATATTCCAACGTGTTGCTGGCTGCGGTTGAGATCTTGTCGTAAGGCACGTAGCCGAGTTTCATGTAGTCTCCGAGTCCTGCGTACCAATTTGCCTTTGAGGTGGTTACCATCGCATCAAGAGCCCTGTCACGGTCAAGGTCCAGGCCTTTGGTGATAGCGTCGGCCAGCACAGGCACAGCGTGGTAGCCGCTCATGCACCAGTTCTCGTTGGCGCAGTGGCTCCAGACAGGCAGGAATTTCAAGACATTCTGGTCGTAGTGAGCCAGCATCGACTCCACCATGTCCCTGTCGCGCTCCGGTTTGAACAACGCCAGGAACGGATGCTCGGCGCGGTAGGTGTCCCAAAGTGAGAACACCGTATAGTTCGTGAAGCCGTCCGCCTGATGGATCTCGTGGTCGAGACCTCTGTACTTTCCGTCCACGTCCATATAGACTGACGGATTGATCATCGTGTGGTAGAGAGAAGTGTAGAACATTCTCTTCTCACCCTCGGTTCCCTGGATCTCGATCTGGGAAAGTTCCTTCTCCCAAGCCGAGGAAGCCTCCAAAGCGATGTCATCGAACGACTTGCCTGAGGCCTCCGCCGCAAGGTTCTTCAGCGCGCCCTCGGCTCCGGTCGCCGAAAGGGCGACCTTCACGGTCAGCTCTGGATTCTTGGACGTGGCGAACTTGAACCAAGCCACCAACTTGCGTCCGGCCATCGCCGGGAAGTTGTGGTACTGGTCGAATTTGCTCCAACCTCCTTTATAGTTGATCTTCCCGCGGTCCGCATAACCATATTCAGTTATAGGCTGCGAGAATGAGATGGCGAAGTAGGTGTAGTTGGTGCGTGCCCAGCCGTTGGTGATGCGGTAGCCGGTCAGCAGGGTGTCGTTCTGCACCTGCACTTCCGCCCAGAGGGTCTTGCCGTCGTAGTTGTAGATTCCGTGGATGAGGTCCAGAATCACCTGACCGTCAACTCCTTTGGGGAATGAATATTCATGGACTCCGACTCTGGTGGTGGCGGTCAGACGGGCCTTCACACCGTAATCGGCCAGCGTCACCTCGTAGTAACCCGCCGAGGCTTTCTCAGTGTCATGCGAGAAACGGCTGCGGTAGCCGCTGTCCGGGTTGTCGCTTGTGCCGGGATTCAGTTTCAGAGCTCCGGTGGTCGGCATCAGCAGGATGTCGCCCAGATCCGAGTGCCCGGTTCCGCTGAAGTGCGTGTGGCTGAACCCGACGATCGTAGGGTCGGAATAGCGGTAGCCGGCGCAATATTCATAGACACGTGGCTGGTATTTCCCGTTCACGTTGTGAGGGATTGTGTCAGTGTCTGGGCTCAGTTGAACCCCACCGAAAGGCACGCATGCCCCCGGAAAAGTGTGACCCATTCCGTCGGTTCCGATGAACGGATCGACATAACTTACCTTGGTTGAAGGCTGCTGCGCGGCAGCTCCGACGCAGAGAAGCAGGGATAGACCTGCGCAAAACAGATTGGTTTTCATAACGCCAAATATACATAAATCTATTGTTTTTTCTGAAAAAGTCTCTAAATTTGTCTTTTCCAACCCTAATAGGGAGGCTTGTGGCGTGTCTATTAAATCGGTTTGCGGGCAGGGTTGAAATAGTACTTAAAGTTAAGGAACATAACACTTTAATTAAACAATTTTATAAAAACGTTTATGTCTTTCAAAAAGATCGCAATGACGCTTGCGCTCATCCTGAGCACCGTGGTGGCCTTGGCCCAGACCAAGACCGTCAAGGGTGTGATCTACGAGGAAGAGACAGGCGAGCCCATGCCGGGTGCGACGGTGTCAGTCGAGGGTTCCACCCGAGGCGTGATGACCGACCTTGACGGCTCGTTTGAGCTGACCGGCGTCAAGCCGACCGACAAACTCAAGTTCGAGTGTCTCGGAAAGGAGACGCAGATCCTGGAGGTCGGTACTATGACCAACTTCGTCGTGAAACTCAAAAACGCGGCAAACGAACTTGACGAGGTGACCGTGGTCGCCTTCGGTAAACAGAGGAAGGAGAGCGTCATCGGCTCCATCTCCACAGTCGATGTGAAGACTCTCAAGGTGCCTTCCAGCAACCTCACCACCGCATTGGCCGGTAACGTGGCCGGTGTGATCGCCTACCAGCGTACCGGTGAGCCGGGCCAGGACAACGCCGACTTCTTCGTGCGAGGCATCACCACCTTCGGCGCGAACACCAGCCCTCTCATCCTCATCGACAACATCGAGCTTACCTCCACCGATCTCGCCCGCCTTCAGCCGGATGACATCGAGAGCTTCTCGATCATGAAGGACGCCACGGCGACTGCCCTCTACGGAGCGCGCGGAGCCAACGGTGTCATCTTCGTGACCACAAAACGCGGCCAGGAGGGTCCGGCGAAGATCTTCGCCCGTGTCGAGACCTCGATTTCCGCTCCGACCGATGTTGTGGAACTCGCCGACCCTGTAACCTACATGAAGTCATACAATGAGGCGATCTCTACGCGTGACCCTCTCGGTGAGTTGATGTACTCTTACGACAAGATTGAGCAGACCGGCAAACCGGACGCCAACCGTCTCATCTATCCGGCCAACGACTGGTACGACATGCTTTTCAAGGATTTTGCCACGAGCTACCGCGCAAACGTTTCAGCGCGTGGTGGAGGCAAGGTTGCGACCTACTATGTGTCCGGTGCCTACACTGAGGACACCGGGGTGCTGAAGGTTGACAAGAGGAACAGTTTCAACAACAACATCGACGACAAGAACTACACTCTCCGCTCCAACGTGGACATCAACGTGACCCCGACCACGAAGTTGGCTGTCCGTCTGACCGGCAACTTCCGCGACTATCAGGGCCCTCTCAACGGAGGTAGCGACGTTTACCGTCAGATAATGCACTCCGATCCTGTCCTCTTCCCGGCCTATTACCCTGTGGATGACGAACACACCGGAATCCAGCACATCATGTTCGGTAACTACGAGGACGGCTCCTACATCAACCCGTACGCCAACCTCGTCAAGGGCTACAAGAACTACCAGCGCTCGCAGATGATCGCCGCCGTGCAGCTTGAACAGGATCTCAAATTCATCACCAAAGGCCTGTCGTTCATGACATTGTTCAACCTCACAAGGCTGTCCGAGTTCACAGTGAACCGTCAGTTCAATCCTTACTGGTACACCCTTGACCGTTACGATTCCTACACAGGTGAGTACCATGTCAGAAGAATCAATGACAACGGTACCGATTACCTGACATACTCGGAGAGCGGCAAGACGGTCAAGAACACCATGTACTCAGAGTCCCGCCTGAATTACAACCGCTCATTCGGAAGGCACGACGTGACCGGCCTTCTGGTGCTCACCGCGAGCGAGTCCCTGACAGCCAACGCCGGATCCCTCCAGCTGTCCCTGCCTTCACGTAACGCCGGACTCTCCGGACGTTTCACCTACGGCTTCGACAAGAGGTACTTCATTGAATATAACTTCGGCTACAACGGCTCCGAGCGTTTCCACAAGTCACACCGCTGGGGATTCTTCCCTTCAGCCGGTCTGGCGTGGATGATGTCAAACGAGAAGTGGTTCAAGCCTATGACCAAGGTCGTCAACAACCTCAAGCTCCGCTACTCCTACGGTCTTGTCGGCAACGACAACATCGGCAACGCCAGGAACAGGTTCTACTACCTGTCGGAGATGAGCATGAACAACAGCGGCCTGGGAGCATCTTTCGGTGAGACCAGAAACGTAAGCTACAATGGTATCGGAGTGGTGCGCTACGCCAATGAGGCAATCACTTGGGAGAAGTCCTACAAGACGAACTACGCCCTTGAACTTGGTCTCTTCAAGAAACTCGACATCATCGCCGAGTACTTCACCGAGCGCCGCTCCGACATATTCATGCAGCGTGCCGACATCCCGAACACCATGGGCCTTCAGGCCGCCGTCTACGGCAACATCGGACAGGCCAGGGCCAAGGGTATCGACATCCAGGCCGACTACAAGCAGGCCTGGGCCAGCGGCCTCTGGGCTTCCGCCAGGGCGAACTTCACCTACTCCACCGGCAAGTACGACGTCTACGAGGAGCCGACCTATCCTGAGTCTTACCGCCAGCACGCCGGCAGGTCCATCAAGCAGACCTGGGGCTACATCGCCGAGCGTCTGTTCATCGATGACGAAGAGGCGGCCAACAGCCCTGACCAGACTTCATTCGGATCTCCATATGGAGGTGGTGACATCAAGTACACCGATGTCAACGGCGATGGTGTGATTACCAACGCGGACATGGTGCCGATTGGCTATCCGACATCCCCTGAGATCATATACGGATTCGGTGTGTCACTCGGCCACAAGGGCTTCGACTTCTCGGTGTTCTTCCAGGGGCTGGGACGAGAGTCCTTCTGGATCGATGCTACGAGTGCCTACAACACCACCTACAACAAGTTCGGAACGGCTCCGTTCGTCAACAACGGACAGTTGCTTCAAGCCTATGCTGACAGCCACTGGAGCGAGGACAACCGTGACATCTACGCTCTCTATCCGCGCTACAGCGCCTACGAGAACCACAACAACACGCAGGTCAGCACCTGGTGGATGAGGGACGGCTCGTTCCTCCGTCTAAAGCAGATGGAGTTCGGCTACACCCTTCCGCAGAAACTCACAAACAAGATCCACATCGACAACCTCCGCGTCTACTTCCAGGGCAACAACCTCCTGTGCTGGAGCAAGTTCAAGCTTTGGGATCCTGAGCTCGCCGGAGAGGGCTTCAACTACCCGATCCAGAGGACCTTTAATATAGGTGTGAACGTGACTTTCAAATAATCTTTGACTATGAATATGCGCAAGAATATCAACAAGACAATAGCTTCTGCGTTCGCCGCTGTGACTCTTATGTCCGGCACAATTGGGTGCAACAGTTTCCTTGATGTAGTTCCGGATGACGGTCTGCCGTCAATTGAGACGGCGTTCAATCTCCGCTCTTCAGCGATTCGCTATCTGGCTACCTGCTACTCTTTCATGCCTTCAGATGGTTTGATGGGGTACGATCCTGCCATGCTGGGAAGTGACGAATACTGGGATCTTTACGGGCGTACCACGACCAACACATCAGGTCGCGTTCCGTTCACCATGTCCTACATCGCAAGAGGCAATATGACCGCCAACAGCGTGTTCGCCAATGACTGGCCAGACATGTACGAGGGCATCCGCTGCTGCGATATCTTTGTTGACAATATCAATAAGGTTCCAGACATGGATGATGTTGAAAAGGCTCAGTGGATCGCCGAGGTGACATTCCTCAAGGCCTACTACCACTTCAACCTTGTCCGCAAATGGGGGCCTGTCCCGATCATCCGCGAGAGCCTACCTATCGATGCTTCAGTGGATGAGGTACGTGTTCATCGCGACAATATCGATGACTGCTTCGACTTCATCCTCGAACTTCTGGACAAAGCTATGCCTGACCTGCCGCTCGTCAATCCTTCTGTTGACGAATACGGTCGAATCAATCAGACTATATGTGCCGCCTTCAAGGCCAAGGTGGCGGTTTATGCTGCCAGCCCTCTTTTCAACGGCAACACCGATGAAGCTGCGCTTGTGGACACAGATGGGTCTACAAAACTCTTCCCTGACAAGACGGAGGACGAGAAACTTGCCAGATGGACAGCAGCTATGGAAGCCTGCAAGGAGGCCATTGCAGTCTGCGAGGGGGCGAATATCACTCTTTACAAGGGCGAAGACATTACCTACAACATGACGGATTCCCTAAAGACCACTTTGACCCTTCGCAACGCCTTCAACCAGAAGTGGAACAGCGAGCTAATCTGGGGCAACACCCAGTCCGATCCTGCCAAAATGAATATGTACCACAGACTTTGTATGCCTATCCTCAACAACAATACGGACATGCTTGGAGGTTACATATTCGTAGGAGTTCCGCTCAAGATCGCCGAGCAGTTCTACACCGTGCGCGGACTTCCGATCGCAAATGATTCCGAGTGGGCCAACATCAATCCATTGGATTTGAGAACTGGTGACGACAAGAGCGCTTACTACATAAGCAGGGGATATACTACAGTCAAACTCAATTTCGACCGCGAGCCTCGCTACTATGCCTCCCTCGGATTCGATGGCGGCAATTGGCTTGGACAGATGAGTTCATATATCAACGTCAAACCGGAGATTATGCCTTATGTGGCTTGCAGGATGGGCGGGGCTCACTCAAAGAGGGGTAATCAGACGGGGCCTGTGACTGGATTCATTCCTAAGAAGCATTTCCCGATCCAGGCGACATGGACAGGACAGAATTCATTCTCTCCGGCAAGCACGACATGGTATCCTTGGCCTATAATCCGTCTGTCCGATCTCTATCTTCTTTACGCCGAGGCCATTAATGAGGCCGAAGGACCGAACGGGGCGCACAGCGATGACCTGTTCAAGTACCTTAACGCCATACGCGAGCGCGCGAAGATTCCTGATGTCAAGACCTCTTGGGACACTTACAGCAACAGCCCTGGCTACTACAACTCCAAGGTCGGAATGCGGGCCATCATTCACCGCGAGCGTCTGAACGAGCTTGCATTCGAGGGGCAGCGTTTCTGGGATCTCCGCAGGTGGAAGGAAGCGCCTGCCGAGTATCAGAAAGGAATATACGGTTTCGATATAGTTTCTTCCAAGCCGGAGGATTACTATGTCAAAAAGTTCATCTACGAGCAGAAATTCGGTTTGAAGGACTATTTTTGGCCGATTCCTACAAGTTACATAGAGGTCAATCCTAATCTTGTGCAGAACATAGGCTGGTAACATTAAGATAATCATGCAAATGAAAAGGATAATACTTACATACATATCAATATCTGCCCTGCTGCTGGCTTTCGGTTGCGCCGATGACAACCACGGCAGAATCGACCAGCTGGACAGGGATCTTGCCGCCCCTCAGCCTGTGGAGGTCACCAAGGTCAGGGCGACGGCAGGCGGTGCGGTTCTTTGGGTGAGAATCCCTGATGACAAGAACATAAAGGGTGTCGTGGCGACCTACAAGCGTGGCGGTGTGGAGGTCAACTCGAAGATTTCACGCTATGTCGACAGTCTTGCGGTTGAAGGTTTCGCTGACACGGAAGAGCACGAGATTCAGGTCTGCTCGTTCAATGTCAATGAGGACAAGTCAACTCCGGTCACAGTGAAATTCAATCCATTGGCTCCTGCGATCCGCACCGTGACCCCTAAACTGATCGCCGCCACCGGCGGAGTCAAGGTCAGGATTACGGGCAACGAAAGCAAATCAGATCTTGCTGTTTGTCTGCTCCGTGATGAGAATGTGGGCAATGCTGTCAAGCCTCTTGACCAATTAAAGTGGACGGAGGTCACGACCATGTTCACCGCCAGCGATAACATTACCCTCACAAGACGTGGCATAGAACCCAAGGAGGCCATCTTCGGAGTCTATATCCGTGACCGTTGGGGTAACGTGTCTGACACTCTTACAGCTGTCTTGAAACCAGCCAAGGAGAGCGCTGTACCTAAGGATGGTTTCAAAGGAGCTTACTTGAAAGACGACAATGTGTTCTCTCTGGAGAGTGAGCGGTCAACATATCCGCTTAAAGGCCTTTGGGACGGTTCCGGCGCTTCCGAGACGTATCGCTTCCTGGCTGTTGACAAGGTTCCTATCCCTTGCTGGTTCACCATAGATCTTGGATGCGAAGTCAAACTCAGCCGAATCGAGACACTTCCGCGAATCGGTTATCCGGAACTATTCGGTGACGCCCATCCTCGTAACTTCGAGTTCTGGGGCAGTCTTGAGCCTTCCGGCGTGGCTGGAAGCGGAGAGCACGGATTTGATGACTCATGGGTGTGCCTTGGAAAATTCATACAGCGCAAGCCTTCCGGCTACAACCCTGATGGAAAGGTCGGCATTGTGACCCCTGAGGATATCCAGGCCTTCAATGCGGGCAATGACTTCGAGTTGGATAACGAGGTATATCCTCACGCTTATGACAAGATCCGCTACCTGAGGGTGGTGCTTACATCATTCGCCTCTTGGTCGATGCCTGATATGACGGTCGGCTCCATCCAGTTCGGTGAGATCACCCCTTACGGCGAGCTTATCGAGCAGCAAGCGCAATAATTAAAGAATGACTATGAATATGATCAAGAATATATTCAATTTTCTCTCCATCGCCGCAGTCGCAGCCTTGTTCGCTTCTTGTGGCAGTCAGGACGAGATTTACAAGGAGTGGGTCAAAAAAGGTGGCTACGACTATCCGGCCAAGGCCATCAACCTCTCGTCGGTGTCAGGCTACCAGAATGTCATTGTGAGTTGGGAGAAACCTATGGATCCGGCTGTCATGACAGCCAGGTTGTTCTGGGACAACTATGCCAAATCAATCGATATTGACTATGCCGACTACCCAGACGGCAAGGTTTCGATGTTGGTGGGTGATCTGGAAGACCGTTCCTACACATTTGACATCGTGAACTATGATGATGCCGGCAACCAGTCCCTTGCTTCCGAGATAACTGTATCTCCTTATGGTGACGGCTGGATGGTCTCACGTTCGGAGCGCACGGTCAACCTTGCCAGAATGGAAGGGAGGAACGCCAAGATCGTGATGTCAAAATCAACGGACGAGATGATCGCCACACGCTTCCGCTACAAGAACCTCCAGGATGAATGGGTCGAGTGCGAGACAATTCTGAAACCAGGAGAAACCGAGGTCACTTTCAAAGATGCCCTCAAGGGCAAGAGGTTTGAATATTCCTCATCTTTCTGTCCTTCCGAAGGGAAGGACACGGTTTGGCGCGCGTGGACAAAATCTGAAGACGGCATTTCCTACCAACTTGACGGAAGCCGTTGGAATGTGGCTGTGACTAATGGACAGGTTAACGGAAACAACACGCCTGAAAAGATTTTCGATGGCAGGTTTGACCGTTCTTCCTACAGTTGGCACAGTTCAAAGTCCGACAACAACAGGCTGCTGTTTCCGAAGATACTTTCGATTGACACAATGGTGTCTCCAGGAGAGGAGTATGCCTTCACTGGCTTTACATTCTACGAGAACACCTCCTCTTCATCCATGCGCTACATCAAGAATTATGTGACCTATGTCGGCTCCAAGGCTTACGACCCGAATGATGCTGACTATCAAGAAGAAGGTCATTATGGCATCCCGTTCCTCGGCGGTACTCTGTCGACAAGCGAGCCGTTATATTCCGTGAATTCGACCAAGGGTGCGTCGGGACGTTACCTCGCCATTGTGTTCATGGATTCATGGAATGGTGTGGACGGATTCATCGACCTTTGGGAGCTTGTCCCTTACGGCTACATCCCTTCGCAGGCTGATTAAAGACCTGGCTGATGAAAATGTATCATTCACTATTGTTTACGGTTCTTGTGCTTCTCTCTGCGGCGACATCCTGCAAAGAGAAGCAGGAACCGACTCCTGATCCTAAACCGGAAGTAAAGGCGGTCACATTCACGGCCACGCTTGACGCTTCCGCCTCCGCACCGTTCAAGACTTCTTGGGCGGAAGGTGAAGCCATTCATCTCATCGGAGTCAAGGACGGCAAATCCACGTCCGAGACCATCACCGCCTCCTCCGTGTCTTCGGCAAGCGCCACTTTCACATCGAAAGGGAGCATCAAGGCAGATTGTGATGAATATTATGCCTTCATCGCGGAGACCGGTGTCACAAGATGTGATCCGGCGTCTTCTTGGACAATATCATCTTCGACAGCTTCGACCCGCTCGGTCACTGTAGCCAAGTGCGGCAAAGGGTCTACATCATTGAGTTTCAGGAATATATTCTCGTTCCTCAAGGTGGAGGTCTCCGACGCGTCCGTCAAGTCTATAGAACTGAAAGGCAACAACGATGAGGATCTGAACTATGATGCCGCAGTCTCAACGGCTGACTATTCCGTTACCCCGGTTGCGATGTTTTCGTTCGAGGCGCAGAAATCAATCAAGGTCGATGTTGCCGCCGCGGGATCAATATACATCAGTCTCATTCCGGGAACCGTTCTTGAGCTGGGCTACACCATCACCGCCTACGACGCTTCGGGCAAGGTTGTCAGTAAGTCTGTATATTCGGACAAGCTCACGGTCCCGAACGGTAAAGTGATAACAGCCGGAGAACTTCAGCCGGAATCGGTTGAGTTCACAGCATCGTTTGAGGACACCACGACTCCCGAGTTCAAGTCAACTTGGGCGGAAGGTGATGTGATCGAGGTTAGTTGCCTCAGTGGTGAGACTCTTATCTCAGAAAGCGTCAAGGCCACGGAAATCTCATCTGACGGCCGGACAGCCAAGTTTGTCTCAAACGGAACTCTCCCTGCCGGTGCCACAGGTTATTACGCGATGATTCCCGGCACAGGAGTAGACGGTTACCAGAAAGCCAACTGGTCAACCGGCAACCTCGACGGCAACACTATCGAGAAACCGATTGTCACAGTGGCAAGCTGCACGGACGGCTCAGGCAAGTTTGTCTTCAAGAACATATTCTCGCTCCTTGCTTTCAAGGTTAACGAGCCTGCCGCTTCATACGTGGTGCTGGAGGGCAACAACTCTGAAAGAATAAGCAAGAATATGCTTGTGTCTTTCAGCAGCCAGAATGTCAACGGCAACACGACTCCTGCGTTTGAGTCGGCGACATCCTTGAAGAAGACCATCGAGTCAGGAAAGACCTATTGGTTCGGACTTTACCCGGGACTTAAACTAACCAAGGGCTATACTTTGAGGGTTTACAACTATGCTGGAAAGGAGATTGGCTACTCCAAAAACAATTCTTCGCTTACTGTGGAGAAAGGAAAGATCTACAACGCCGCCAAGTTCGTTATCACAAAACCGACGGACAAGACAAAGACCTTTGACCCAGGCAACATCGTCCTTTCGCTCGGCGTGGTCAGTGACGTGCACATCAACCCTCAGTGGACTGCCGACAAATGGAAATCCGCCCTTTGGCAGCTCAAGTCCAAGGCTCTAGAAAGTGATCCGAACGGAATGGCTGGAGTCTTAGTCGTAGGTGACCTTATTGATCAGCCGAGCAACAATCAGCTGAGCCTCTTCAAATCGACCCTCGAATCCGAGATAGATGTGACAAAGACACCGATGATCTACACTATCGGCAACCACGATGTCCCTAATTATGCTTGGGCGGCTTCGATGGTCAGTGATGTCGCCTATATGAGGAATATGTTCGGAGACAAGTACTTCCAGACAGACCAGGATCAGGACATGAGGACGAAGTACGAGGCGCGCCACTGCGTCATCGGTGACTATCATATCCTTACGATATCCCCGAACGGCGACAGCCCTATAGCTTATGACCCAACAGCGGTCACTTGGCTCGACAACCAGTTGGCCGCCATCACCTCTGCGGAGCCTGAGAAGTACATCATCGTGCTTACCCACCCGATGATCAAGAACACCGTCTACGGCAGCCGTCTCGGCGAGGAAGGGGGAATATGGGAGTCCACGCTTCCGCATTATTGGGCTACCGACGCCCTGACACCGGTGCTGAGGAAATATCCTCAGACTGTGGTGTTCGGCGGCCACCTCCATTTTCCTCTGAACGACCCGCGCAGCGTATGGCAGGGTGACTTCTCCGTATTCGGATGCGCCTCGGTACGTTACATGGCCCTTGAGAACGGCAAGTACGAGGATATGTCCAGCGCTACCGTGATGAAGGACTGCAACGAATTCTCTCAGGGCAACATGCTCCAGTTCGACGCAAGCGGCAACATGCGTGTGCTGAGGATGGACTTCTACAACAAGGATGTCATCGGGGAACCTATCGTGTCCTCATACCCGACATCCGACAAGAGCCATCTCACGAAGTACAACCATACGACCCGCAGCCTTGCCAACGCAGCTCCGTCACTGTCAACCCTCAGTGTGGATGTCGCTGATGGCATCGCCACGGCCAAATGGGCTGCCGGAGCGGATGACGAGTTCGTGCACCACTACGTGCTCACCCTCAAAAAGGGCGGCGCTGTGGTGACAACCAAGAAGATTCTCGCCGACTTCTACAAGAGTGCGAAGACTTCAGGGATGAAGAAGGAATGGACTTGCTCTCTTGGCAACGTCACGGACGGAACCTACGAGTTGACCCTCGAGGCTTATGATTCTTGGGACGCCGCCGCTAAACCGCTCACGAAGACATTCCAGGTCGGTGCTGCCATTAACAGCCTTTGGACAAATGACAAGTCCGGAAGCAAGGCAATATCCGGTGGATCCGGCAATGCTTCAGAGGATTGGCTGACATATTCCAATGGCACGCTCTCATGGACCGCCAACACCACCGGTAGGCCAAGGACAGCGACTATCGCGCTTCCGAACGGTGAGGCATATTCAGTGACCCAGATTTCAGTGGAAGATTTCAAAGGGGGCTGGACGCTATATTCCAAGAGGTTCAACCCTAATGGAACGGTAAGCGGAAGCAATAATAAGGATGCTAAGGAGAATGTCGCTAACACTACTGTGGTTACGTTCGGTGAACCGCTGAAAAAAGAATCACTGAAAGATGCTTTTGGTTCTGAACACTCAAACAACATTGGAATCAAGGGATTGTACTTAGATTCAGTTATGGACGGATGTGTTGAGATCGACTATGAAGGAAAGGCTGTCAGATTCGGTGTGTTCTTTGACCGTCGCTCAGCACAGAAGGCCACAGACGGGAAATTCTGTGCCTATCTTCCAGAATGCTCAGCAAGTTATTGGAATGGTTACAATTTCGCACCAGGTGACAAGGCTTTCTCAGACACCAACTATGAATGGCTTTGGTTCAATGTTAGCGGAGACTTGAAGACAATGAAGTACCAGTATTACAATGCCGGTCAAAAGACCAGCAATGGCAAGTACTACATTTGCGGCATCTCTATAGTTAAGGCCACTTCCTCTGATAAGTCTTCAATCGCCGGCAGTTATGACGTGATTTATCAGGCAAACTACAATGGCAGCAACACCGAGAGTATGTACTTCACAAGAAATTAAACATTAATCTCTAATCACAAATTTTATTCACAATGAAATCACACTTGTTAACTCTGGCCGCAGCGGTTCTCGCGACATTCGCGTTCACCGCATGCGAGAAGGATCCCGACTACGGCGATCCTGCAGTTAATGTTAATCCTGGTGTGCTGAATTTCAAGGTGGACGGAGGTTTCGAGACAGTGAACCTCACCGCCACGGTCGAATGGACCGTTGAGAATTCGGCGTCCTGGGTTGAAGTTGTACCTATGGCGGGAGATCCATCCAAGGAGCTCCAGCCTGTGAAAGTCACCGTCTCCAAGAATGAGGACGTCGAGCGCACCGCCACCGTCACATTCAAGCAGACAGACGGCGCCCTCACCGCTAAACTGACCATTAATCAGGAAGCATATATTCCCGAGGTTCAGACTATTAATGTAGCGGACATGACAAAGTTATCCGGCATCTACAAATACCAGCGCTTCCAGCTCACCGGAACCGTTAAGAGCCTTAAGTCCGATGGCTCGTTCAACCTCGTGGATGAAACAGGTTCCGTGCAGGTTGTCGGCCTCAGCGCGTCCGAGGTTGCTTACGGCACACAGGGCGGCAAACTTGACAATGTCAAGGAGCGTGGCACCGTCACCATCATAGGCTACTACGAGGGTGGCAAGGTCGTTTATGCCTACCTTGTGAAGTATGAGGAATATTCAGAGCCAAGCCCTGACACGGCCGAGACAAAGGCTTTCCCTTACACCGCTGACTATAGGACAGCGGAGAACGGAGCCATTGTCAACAATGCGGTGTTCCCATTAGCTTTCGATGCCCTTTGGTCTTGGAACTCTACGACCGGCTGGAGAGCTTCCGGCTACAAGAACGCAGACTATACGACTGAGGCCACTCTCTACACAGAGAAGATTGACCTGAAGAACGCCGAGAAGCCTATCCTTGTGTTCGACCACATTGTAAGAGACTTCGCCAGTGTTGATGCGGCCAAGGAGCAGACCTCTGTCCTGATCAGAACGGAAGGCGGAAACTGGACTCCGGTTTCCATCACATTCTCTTATCCTGAGGTACTTGGTTCAGAGGTGATGACTTCTGAGGAAATCAAGCTTGACTCTTACATCGGTTCTGTCATCCAGATCGCTTTCAAGTACGTCAGTGACGAGAGCAAGAAGGCAGGTACATGGCAGATTCTCAAGGTCGAGGTCAAGAAGAGTGAGGAGCCGACCCAGCCGGACAACTCGTCAGGAACCGAGGACTATGACAAACCGGGTTGGGACTGGAATAAGTAATCCTTAATTGAACATAAGATGAAAAAGACTATAAAAATGCTTTTCGTGGCCGCTCTTGCCATAGCGTCAGCGGCTTGTGCCCGTGAAGAGGTTCTTGAAGGCGGGCAGACAAGAGGAGAGGCCAGGACTTTCACCTGCTCCTTTGACGAGGAGACCCAGACAAAGACTGACATCACCAAGCAGGGTAAGACGGTCTGGTCAGAGGGAGACAAGATTTTTGTCACCAACGGAACAGAAAATGACACTCTTACGGTTGGATCCCAGTTCGCTGGTCAGAGATATTTCGAATTCTCCACCACTCTTGAAGGTGAGATCTATGTTGTATATCCTTGCACTGCCGCCAAGGAAGTGAAGGAAGGCAAGTTCACTCTTGAGGTTCCAAGCGAGCAGAACGGTCAGTTCGGCTCGGCCAACATCTCCTGTGCTGTCGCCAAGGACCGCTATGTGAAGATGAGAAACGTGACATCCGTCATCCGGTTCAATGTTGACCCTGACGCCGCGGCTCCTGTAAAGGTGGTCGCCATCAACTCTAACGGCAACAACGTCGCCGGAACTTTCAGTGTTGACATGACTTCGGGCTCTCCAGTTGTCAGCACGATCGAAGGCAACAACTACTCTGCCGGTGTGACCGTGAATGTGAACGGTGACCATGGCAACAGTCTGTATGCCACTGTCATCCCGGGCACCTATGCCGCAGGTCTGACGATGACAGCCCTCACTGTTGACCTTCACAACGCTAGCGAAAGCAAGACCACGGTTTCCGAGAAGGAGTTCAAGGTCAACGCTTACTACGACCTCGGCTCCATCGGAGCGAACCTCAAACCTCTCGCCGGCGAAGGCTCCAAGGGCGATCCTTGGCAGATCTCCACAGTCGCCGACTTCCTTGCGCTCGCTTACTATGTGAACGATGGCCACAACATGAAGGGCGAATATGTCAAATTGATGGACAACATCAAGACTGTCACGACTTCTGTCGGCTACTACGATGCCGCCATTAATGAAAAGAAACAGTTTGTCGGAGATTTCGACGGTAACAGCAAGACCGTGACCCTTAGCATCAATCAGACCGCAAAGAGATCCTGCGGCCTCTTCGGAGCGATTGCCGAAGGCGCGAACATCCACGATGTGACCGTAGAAGGCACGGTAAACTCCACATTCGATGACGCTGCCGGTGTCTGTGGTCTTGTGAACGCCGCCGCCGGTGCGAAGATCACTAACTGCGTCAACAAGGCCAACGTCAAATCCACCGGCAACTACATCGGAGGTATCGCCGGTTGGTCTGACTCCGGAAACGCCAATGAATTGGTGTTCGACAACTGCTCCAATGAAGGAAGCATTACCGGTAAGACTATGGTTGGTGGTATTAGCGGAACCTTAAGAACTGGTACAGTCATCAACTCGAAGAACTCTGGTGATGTCATCGGTAATTGCAGCACTGGCGGTATTGTCGGTTATGGATATACCGGTAGTGTCAAGGATTGTTCTAATTCTGGAAGCGTTACTGCCACGGAGACAAATGGCGATGTTTCTTATATTTATCTGGATGGAAAATATGCCAAGCAACGTTTTGGCACAGGCTGGACTAACGGAACCGGTGGAATATGTGGTTATGCACAGAATATGCCTATTTCAGATTGCAAGAACTCGGGTACATTGAAGGCTCAGAATAAGGTAGGAGGTATCTCAGGATCGAATTATTGGTCAAGTATTGATCGTTGCGAGAATGTCGGACGGATAGTCGCTACCCATTGGGGAGTTGCCGGTGGCATTCTTGGCTGGGGTGTCACAAACGCCAATATTCGTGATTGCGTGAATAATGGTGATGTTGTGGGAGAGAAACTGGAGGGCACCCAGGGCCGATGGGTCGGTGGTGTCGCTGGATACATTCAGGTCCAAATCGGTAAAGGCTCATACAGTATCGAGCGTTGCACCAATAATGGAGCGGTTGCTGGTGATGGCCAAGGTGTTGGTGGCATAGTTGGTTATACACATAGTTATAACAATGCTCCTAATAGAATTGAACTCCGTAACTGCACAAACACAGGTAAAGTGACTAACAAGCAAGGCGATACCGGTGGAATCGTTGGTTGGCAGTATGATTTTGGTTCATGGACTGGCATCCCTGTTGACAATTGCAAGAATACAGGTGACATCTCAGCCGCTTACGGAGTAGGTGGAATCATTGGTTACTTCAACGGTAGAGTTTTAGGCAGCCGTACGAACCTTAGAAATTGCGAGAATCACGGTAATATCCTTTCGACGAAAACTGGTAAAGATGACGGTGCTTATGCCGGAGGTATTGTCGGCAGGACCAATGGTTTGACCACGTGTGGGACATATCTTTGGAACTGCCTTAACACAGGTAAGGTTCAATATTCAGACGCTTCTTTCAAGAATGCCTATGTCGGAGGTATCGCCGGGTCTATCTATGGTGAAATCTGGAACTGCTACAATGGCGGTGAGGTCGGACTTGTGGGTGCCGAGACACCAGAAACCGCTCTCGTCACAGTAGGTGCTCTTGCCGGTAATCTTGGAAACAACAAGGCACATTCTTCTTACTACCTTGTGGGATCTTCTGTCAACCCTATGGGAACATCATCTAAGGTAAAGGCCAATGACAATGTCCTCTCTGCCGCAAAGGATGGCACCCTTTCCGTTTCGGTAAAGATCGGAGACCAGTACTATAACAACGTTGTCGACGCATTGAACGCCAACAGGGGCAACCAAACTTTCTATTACAACTGGACAACCGGTCCTAAGTTCTCCCTTACCGGCAATGTCGGCATCGGTGACGGTCTTGACCTTGGCAACGGTGGTAAACTTTAATCTTGGAGGATAATACTATGTACAAGAAAATATTGACTATATTCGCTCTCGCCGCTTCGCTTCTCGCCTGCAACAAGGTTGAGAACGAGGTCGTGGCTCCTGAGAACGGTGCGAAGACATTGACGATCACCGCCACTCTCGGAGACCCTGCCACCCGCCTTTCATATTCAGAGGCCACAGACGGCAGCTACAAGGCAAGATTCAACCAAAACGATGTGATCTGGGCATATTTCGCCAAGGCTGACAACTCGGTTGCCGGTCCTGCGACGAAACTTGAGATTGATGCCAAGACCATCTCTTTCGACGGTAAGAAGGCTTGCTTCCGTCAGCCGCTTGTGTCAATTCCGGAAGGTGCGACGAAGCTCATTGCCTATCTTACAAACACGGCCAACACCACCAATTTTGATGGTGGCGACGACATCGTGTCGGACATCAGCTCACAGGCCAACCTCACCGCAGCCCTGAACAATCAGGTCATCTACGGCGCAGTTGACCTCAAGGATCTGACATCCTCTGACCCTGACGCTCTTGCTGCCAGCATTCCTTTCTCCTACAAGACAAGTCTGCTCAAGTTCAGCCTCGTCCTTCCGGAAGGAACTACTGTTGATCCTAAGGCCGCTGTTTCTGTAACCATGTCAGGTGAGAAGATCCACAACAAACTCCACATCTCTGGCGGCGTCCTCGGTGCCAAGAGCGAGATGGGTGAACTCAAACTCGGTGGTACGGTTGCCGGTGGCGCTGTCACGGCGTACGCTGCTGTCTGGGCTGGAGAGGATCTTAACTCAAAACTCACCGTGAACATCGGCGATGACAGCTACGTCATTGACTTCAAACCTTCCGCCACGACAGTGTCTGGCAAGGTCTACACCGTGGAGAGAACACTTCCTTCCGTTCAGGGCAAATGGGTAAAAGATGAGGCCGGTTCAGTTGATTTCCCAGCCGGCGGAGCCACAGCTGTCACCGAAGGCTTCCTTTCTTACGCTGACGGCAAGATTTCCTGGACCAAGAACGAGACTGGCAAGCCTCGTTCCGCTAAACTCTCCTTTTCAAACGGTTCTTCTTATGAGGTCACTCAGGTTGAGTCCGCTGATTTCAAGGGAGATTGGACTTTCACGACCAAGACATTCGCAGGTGCTGGCTCTTTTGTGGCAAAGGCCGATCTTTACACCTTCGAATCTGTCACGTTTGGCGCACCAAGGAACACAGAGGCTCTCAAGGATGTTGACGGCAAGACATACACGAACAATATCGGTGTGAAAGGCCTGTTCTTCGATACGATCCTTGATGCTTGTCTTGACATTGATTATGACGCAAAGACGGCCCGCATCGGTTTCTTCCTTGACACCAGAGATGGTATCGGGCAGTCTGTCAATGGGAAATATGCAACATATTTTCCTGGACTTGCAACCAGAAGTGATACAGCATGGGGAAAGCCTTGGCTTTACACAGAGACGGAACTTGGTGATCCGGACTATGTTTGGATGTGGTTTAAGATTTTTGATGACTTCAACACCATTATGTACCAGAACAGGACAACAGCTGACGTTGAGCTCCAGGCTTTGACGCAATATTCAAATGCGACAATGAATCTGATCTGCGGCTTCGGAGTCGTTCTTTCCGACACGAATGTGTTTAATCACTCAACTGTCAACGCCTACGCAAACTTCTTCCAGTGCAACCCTGCTGGAAAATCAGGCGAGTTCTTCACAAGAAAGTAATCCAAGACATAACGTGGAATATCTGACCCAAACCAGATAGCCCACCAAATTCCCGATCCGGGCGCCCCGCCAAGGCCGCCCGGATTTTTTTGCCTTATCCATAAACGTTTGATTATTATTGATAATGTGTTATATTTGCAGCTAATGCTAGAATTGTGCGATTATGATAACCGATGATTCGTCACTGTTTGATTCCTTGAATCAGGATATATGGAATCTTGGTTTTACGACGCAGACGCTCAGCAGATTGGAAACATTAACACGCAAGGTTGACGATGGCACCGCATTATTTGAACGAATTCCACAAGCGCAACAGTCAGGCCTGTCGAAAGGATCTTCAGTCCTTACGGCGGCAGCGATTATCTGTCGAGGATGTCCTCCGACAGAGTCGGATGTTCGGCAGATCTACGATACAGATGATCTTGTCGGAGACGGCCGAATCCAAGAACATTTAGTTGAAAAATGGGCCAGAATCAACGGCTGTTGGTTCGATGCTCCGGAGTTATACCTCTCATCTATAAGCCAACTGCAAGATGAGGGTACTGAAAGTGTTGTGTATTTTGATGTCAATGACCTCGTTGTCAGGAAATTAATTTCGCTTAAACATTACAACACACTTCGCTTGGCTCTTGATCGGATCATTATACATAATGCGGTTTTCCCTTATTCAGCCCTTAAAGTCTTTGGCTATGGGAAGAATCAGGACAATCGTTTTGTGGTAATGGCCGAACAGCCTTACATAAGAGGTGTCTCTGTTTCATCTGAAGAACGATGTCGCTTTATGCATGAGATGGGGTTTGAAGATGCTGGAGAGGACTATGGTATGCATCTTAATTACAAGACCGAAGCACTATACATAGGGGATTTGAATGATTATAATGTCATTAGAGGTGAGAATGGCATTCATGTTATTGATGCGGATTGTCGCTTGAACACAACAACTCTCGGATGTGGCGGAAATTTTTCGATACCACAACCGAAAATTGATTTCTCCAGTCCTTGCTCAGTAATTAGCCCGGTTTCGGAAATCTGAAAAATCCGAAGATTGATGGTTTCTCTGATCCTGGTCTGAAGGCCAAATCTGAGGTTGCGATAGACTATGCGAACATAAAAGCGTATCTGAACATCTACTTCATGCAGCCGCTTCTCAAGGAGGTCGTCGCCAATCCTACTGCAGGGGAACATTTCACAGAGGCCGGATTTTCCGACAAGTACGCATGGCTGATGCCAGCTTTGAACTCCGCCAACACGCTTAAGGGCTCCTATCAACTTGGCTTTGGCACACTCACACAAGACAATCAGGCATGGTATCAAGGTGTGGTGACTGCTGAGGACTCTTCGTTAAAGGTTAAGTGGACTTCAAATCAGGTGGCTGGAAACCTTCAGGTCCTTAAGACTACCGGCAAGAGTTATATTTATGGTATCATGGTTAATCCATATAGCAACGGTGGTACTAAGATAGGAACCGATATTTCTGCCAGCACTCTTGTCAAGAGTGGCGACAACGCTGCCTACCAGTACTGCTACCAAGGCGACATGATCTTCGTTAAGAAGTAGTAAACTTTATACATGGCATGCCCTCTGGCTAACCCCGGTCGGCATCCTAATACTCCCAAATCCGGGTGGCCTTGGCTGGGCGCTCGGATTTTTTGCCTTATCTATGATCGTTTGATTATTATCGATAATGTGTTATCTTTGCTTTGTTACGATGACGAATCCCTGTGGGACACAGACCACTTTATCTCATACTGGCAGTTCACCGAAAAACGCACCGGAATGGTTGCGGATCAGACAATTAGTGTTATCTTTGTGGAGATGACGCTGTTCACCAAGACGATGGAGGAGTGCGTGACGGAGTTCGACAGGCTGTTCTACATATTCAGGAACAGCGGAGGTTTCCAAAAGATCCCGGAGTGGATCGAGGAGGCCGGCGGAATTTCCAGACGGCTTGCCGAGGCGTGCGAGGTGGCGGCGTTCAGCAAGGAGAAGAAACTTAAATACGAGATTGACAAGATGAACGAGTGGGACATTCAGGCGCAGAAGGAATATGCTGTGCGCAAGGGCTTGGAGGAAGGCCGGCAAAAGGGACTGCAGGAAGGCCGAAAGGAAGGTCTGGAACAAGGTCTGGAACAAGGACTGGAACAAGGACTGGAACAAGGACTGGAGCAGGGTCGCGAGGAGGCAAGACTCTTAATCGCAAAGAAATTTTTCGAGGCCGGGACACCGATTGATGTAATTGTCAATTGTACGGGACTTGATAATGAGACAATTGCTTCGTTCGCTCATCCTGAGTAGTGCAATAAAATAGCAATCCGCGGTTCCACTATGGGAGCATGCGGATTGCCTTCGATGAAATCGCCTGATACATTTTGCTGGCGTTATTCAACGAATTTGCGCAGCAGGTCGTAACGTTCCTTTATGTCCGGTTTGATTTCAGGGGAAGGCGAGTGCTCTTTTCCGATTATCGCTTTTTCGACTTCCGCAAAATCTCCGCAGGACAGAAGATCCACGAAACCATTGTCGTACATTGTCTTGATCTCTGGCAGGAGTTCAGCAGCGTCAATGTCAATCAAATCACTTACAATCGAGCCATTCAACACTGCGTCTGTATAAGTTGCCGTTGGGAAGTCCTGATTTATGGCCGCAAGCAAATCCTTGAACCAAGCGATGACTTCCAGCTTTCTGTCTGACTCTAAGAAAGCGATTTGAGCGACCGCATTGGCGACAGAGAATTTCCAGAAATTCTCCAATCCGTTTTCCATCATGAAATCCATCAAGACATCAAGTTTGTTCTTCGCAAGCTTATAAATCGTAGGGACAATGATTTCCATTGAACTGTCAGCAATGTGATAGTCCAGAAAGTTATCGGTCTGCCGGAGAACTTCCAGCACGGCGTTCAGGCTGGAAGAATCGTTGCCGACCTCTCCGAGCAGCATCACACAGTGGGCAATCACGCCGGAAAAAGGCGCATCGCTCATCTCTTTCGGTATGCCATCACAGGAAAGGCCTATATTGAAAAGAAGGATATTCTCAAGGTCCCTTCT
The DNA here is from genome assembly GCA_002321335.1 of Bacteroidales bacterium UBA1628. Taxonomy (GTDB): domain Bacteria; phylum Bacteroidota; class Bacteroidia; order Bacteroidales; family UBA932; genus Cryptobacteroides. The sequence goes on from DCMG01000175.1 coordinate 37,571, forward strand.
TAGGCTGTCGTGAGGCAAGGAAAGAATCTCGTCCACCTGAGCGTCTGACAGACAGGCATTTTCGGGTTCGGAAACGGTCTGAAGGACAGCCGGGTTCTCAACTTCCAGATCTGCTGGGTACTGAGGATGTCTGTACGAATATGGCTGGTTCCATTTCATCGCATTCTTATGCTTTTCATGAGATGCCTCCATCCTCTCGATGAAATCCTCTCCGAAAAGATCATCATCTGGTTCCGGGGTCTCAAAAGGATTGTCTTCGATTATGTAGTTGAAGTCCGATCCAAGATTGGCCCTCAAAGCAGGCAAGTAGCGGTCAGCCTCCTTCTGGCTGCTGACGACAAGCAGATGCTTCCCGTCCTTTCCATATTCATATTCAATCAATGGAATGGCCTCAGTGTCTTCTTCAAGAATATATTTGGCCAAGGCGAAATCCTTGCAAGGAGATATCCCTGCCTCATCGGCAAATTCGATAGCGCCGTAGATCAGATTATGAGCCTCGTTGTAGGAGATTTTCATCAGATGGTACTCCTTTTCCAGCGTATTGATAAAGTCATCATATTCATAATCTTCCATTCTAACCCGGCAAAACGCATCCTTGACTCCCAGACAATAGGTGTCAACCATATAGCACCCGATGGTTTTTCTGCCACCCTTATGGAGCCTTGAGACTATTATGTGTCCCAGGCCATTTTCCTTATAACTCTCGTTGATGAAGCAGTCTCCTATCTCAAGAGTCCTTGCCTTCTCCCGGACATACTGCTCCGGAGAAAGGAATGTCTGCTGTTTCGCGGTCTTTTTCTTCTTGGCCATTTCTGAATATTTTCGTAAATGTACGACAATTATTTGATTATATTTCCGAAAAAACAGCATGCTTCCGCAAATTGATGAATATCATAGTGCGGAATGTAGTTTCTTGAATAGTAATGAGTTACAGAACGCTGCCCTCTGGATATGACTGGCAGGGTTTGTGAATATGTTCAAAGTCAGGCAGTTATGGTTTGCGAGGGATATTCGGAGAGTGGCTTCGTAGGCACGTTGGATTCGTAAGCGTGTACCGGTTTGTCTGACATCTCTAAACAACTTCTCACGTAGGATGCAGTTTTTTCTGTCATTTTTGTATATTTGTGATTGTGGCTTTGGTGCCCGAGTATTTGGTCTCCAAGGCTGAAGGATATTCAAATCATATAAAGACCTAAGAATATGTTCGCAAAAGAAATCTACATCGCAAGACGCAAGTCTCTGCTGGAGAAGATGGCTCAGACCGCTCCGCAGGGAAAGCGTGGAATAGCACTGTTCGTTGGCAACGTCGAAGCCGCGGCCCAATACAAGGACAACGCCTATAAATTCCGTCAGGACTCATCCTGGCTGTACTATTTTGGTCTTGACGAGCCGCGCTACGCCGCGATTCTGGATCTGGACAGCGGCGAGGAGACCATCTTTGCGGACGATGTGGAGATTGGTGACATCATCTGGATGGGACCTCAGCCTTCTGTGGCCTCCAAGGCAGCCGAGGTGGGCGTGAGGAACACTGCCTCATATGGCTCGCTGAACATCGCAGTCACAAAGGCTCTGGCCACAGGCAGGAATATTCATTTCCTCCCTCCTAGCAGGTACTACAACATGATGAAACTGGCAGCGCTTGTCGGCATCTCCAATGAGGATGTCACAAGGATTGCCCCGATTGACGAGGACGGCGGCAAGCACGCCTCAAAGGAACTCGTGCAGGCGGTTATCTCGATGAGGCTTGTGAAGGAACAGTGCGAGATTGACCAGATTGACGATGCCGGCGCTCTCGGCCAAAGGATGCACACTGTCGCCCGCGAAAGCGTGAAGGTTGGAATCATCGAGCAGGAGATTGTCGGCAAGATGGAGGGGGTGACCCTCAGCGAGGGTTGGGGAGTGTCGTTCCCGACAATCCTTACACAACATGGCGAGACTCTACACAACCATCTGCATGACAAGGTCATAGAGCCGGGCAAACTGATGGTTATCGATGCCGGAGCCGAGAACAATATGCACTATGCCTCGGACTTCACCCGCACCTTGCCGACAAGCGGAAAGTTCACCCAAAAGCAGAGGGACATCTACCAGATTGTGTGCGACTGCAACGAGCTGGCGTTCAAATTGACAAAGCCTGGTGTCGCCTACAGGGACGTGCACCTGGCCGTGGCCAAGTTGATGCTTGAGGATCTTCGCTCGCTGGACATCGTGCGCGGCAACCTGGACAACATGCTCCATGAAGGCATTGCCGGACTCTTCCAGCCGCATGGTCTTGGCCACAACATGGGACTTGACGTTCACGACATGGAAGACCTCGGCGAGGATCTCGTGGGCTACGATCCGGACCAGAAGCGTTCAGCGCAGCTTGGCCTCGGGAGTCTCAGAATGGCCCGCAGACTTGTTCCGGGCAATGTCATCACCGATGAGCCGGGAATATACTTCATCCCTGCCCTGATCGAGAAATGGAAGAGCGAGAAACGCGACAAAGGTTTCGTGAACTACTACAAACTGGAGCACGACTATCTCGACTTCGGCGGAATCCGTCTGGAGGATGATGTTCTCGTGACTGAGGACGGCGCTCGCCGCACAGGTCCGGACCGCCTTCCTATCCAGCCTGACGATGTCGAGGCCGCCATGGCTTAGAATTTTTCCTTGGATATCGGATGAGCGTTATTGTAATCATCCTTGCCGTGCTGGCTGGAGTGATCGGCATCGTCGGTAGCATTGTCCCCGCCTTGCCCGGTCCTCCTGTCAGCTGGGTCGGGTTGATGATTCTTTATTTCTGGGGGAATGGCACAAACGGAGCCGGAGACCCTATGTCGCTGACATTCCTGCTTGTCTGGCTTGGAATCACGGTAGCCGTGACAATCATCGACTACATTGTGCCTTCATGGTTCACCAAGATCACCGGAGGCTCCAAGGCGGCGGGCAGGGGAGCGATGGCCGGTATGCTGGTCGGGATGTTCGTCCCGCCTGTAGGGATCATCCTCGGAACCCTTCTCGGAGCCTTTCTCTCCGAACTGGTTTTCGCCGGTAAAAACGGATGGGATTCCGCAAAGTCAGCGTTCGGCGCCTTGATGGGATTCCTCTGCGGAACCGGTGTCAAGCTGATAGCCAGCGGGATGATGATGTACTATATATTCGTGTACATTGCTTGATGCGGCCGCGTTCCTTTGGCAGGTAATAAGGAATCTGTTTTGATTTGTTTGAATGTCCTTTGAGGTGTAGAACCTTCAACAAACAATTCAAGATAGTCTTAAAGTGTGCTTGCGTGAGCGTAGGCTATCCCTAAGGTTCATACTGTCTGGCGGCCAGCCGCAGGCGGGCCGCGATGGAACGCACTAGGGACTTGGGCTGGAGGACCTTCACCCCGTCGGCGAATTCCAGCAGCGATTTCTCCAGCTCGAAATTCATGCAGACATTGATTTGGAAAGTCACCGAGCCGTCCTCGTCCCGCTCCACGACCACCTGGCTGGAGTGCAGCGGCTTGGTCTCGATGTACGGAGCGAATTTCGGTGTGGCCTTGAACCTGACGGCCGTCTCCCGGTCTCCCTTCCCAGGAATCTTCGTCACCCCAATCATATTCTTGAAATATTCCTCGGGAACGAACTTTTCGTCGGAGATGAACTTCGCTTCCTGAGGAGCGGAATTTATAGCCTCGATCCTGTCAAGCGCAAGGTTGACGACATAGTTGTCGCGCTCACCTCTGCCGAAAACGAACCAGCGGTTGCGGTATTCCTTCAAAATGTAAGGGCTGAATATGAATGATCTGGCTTTAGGGGACTTGAAGGAATGGTAGGTCATCAGAACCGGTCTGCGCGCGACAATCGCCTCGTAGAGCGGCGTGATGTGATTCAGACCTTTCAGCCGCTCGTTGGATTCCAGGAATATCGCCGGTTTCCGCTCTTCCCTCACGGCGTTGACATAGTCTTCCAGCCGCCCTACAATGTCCTCCACGCCAGAGAACCCGCTGAATCCGGACAGCTGCTTAAGGACAGCGACCGCCTCCCTCATCTGCCCCAGATCCGAATCAGTCAGCGGCACATTGGAGATTGAATATTCCGGATCCTCGTAGGTGTAGTATTTCTTGTCCCGGACCACGATAGGGGCGTTGTAGCCGAGTTCGTCAGAGCGCATCCTTTGGATGTCGAGCTGGATGGTGCGGACGGAAAGATATTCATCCTTCCCGGTATATTCGTAAAGCGCGTCGGAGCATGCTTCGACAAGGTCTTCGAGGGTCCATCGTCTCGCGCGGTTCCTCAGGCATATGTCGATTGTCTTGTAGCGTAGCAGGGCATTCTTGTTCGCAGGCATTTTTATAACTGTTTTATAGTCAGGTGCTATCGGCTTGCATTTTGAGATAGGTACCTCCATTAAGGTACACCATCTTTATGACCGTTCCGGCAAATTTCGTAAAAATATAATCACTACGCAAAAACATTGCGTGATTGGCTGTTTACTTTGCATCAGTAATCAGGAATAACCAAGGCTCGCAAGAACCGGTGGCGCATCACTGATGGGAATTTTGGGAAAACACTTTAATATTAAATGGCTATGAACGAGTTTTTGATCAATGACACTCCTGTCAAGATTTGGGCCGATGTGCTTGACCCTAGAGCATACAAACAGATTTACAACCTTGCCGCTCTCCCGTTCGTGTTCCACCATCTGGCGTTCATGCCGGATGTGCGCGCCGGAGTCGGAATGCCGATCGGGGGAGTGCTTGCCACAAAAGGTGTGGTTGTTCCGAACGCCGTCGGGGTTGACATTGGCTGCGGAATGTGCGCCGTGAAGACCAACATCCGAGTAGGGAACATCACTGCCGAGGTTTTGAGGAAAGGCCTGATGCGCGGCATCCGCAAGCGGATCCCTCTGGGAATGGACAGGCATAAGACCGCTCAGGACGAGTCTCTTATGCCGCAAGGCTTCGACATAGACTCTATGACTGTCGTCAGGAACCAGTATAAGTCGGCCTTGAAGCAGATCGGCACTCTTGGTGGCGGCAACCACTTCATCGAACTTCAGAAGGATGAATATGGCTGGCTTTGGATAATGATACATTCCGGCTCCCGCAATCTAGGGAAACTGGTCTGTGACCACTACAGCGTCCTTGCTGGGAAGTTGAACGCCATGTGGTTCGCAAAAACGGATCCGGACAACGGGCTGGCGTTCCTTCCGGTGAAGTCCAACGAGTGCGGGCAATATTGGAACGAGATGCAGTATTGCATACAGTTCGCGCTGGCAAACAGGAAATTGATGATGGACCGCATCTGCGAGGTGGTCAAAGATGTGATTCCGGAGGCAGAATTTGAACCTATGATAAACATCGCGCACAACTACGCTGCCTGGGAGAACCATTTCGGGGAGGATGTCATAGTCCACCGCAAAGGTGCGACAAGAGCCGGAGTCGGCGAGACCGGCATCGTCCCTGGTTCTCAAGGCACAAAATCTTACATCACGGAAGGTCTCGGGAATCCAGACTCGTTCCTCTCCTGCAGCCACGGCGCGGGCAGGGTGATGTCTCGCTCCGAGGCTGTGCGCACCCTGAGCCTCGAGGATGAGATTGCAAAACTTGACGCCAAGTGCATAGTGCACGCCATCCGCGGCGTCAAAGACCTTGAGGAGGCCGCGTCAGCCTACAAGAACATCGACAAGGTGATGGCCAACCAGAGCGACTTGACAAAGATTGTCACTACACTTGAGCCCATCGCTGTCATCAAAGGTGTCTGATTTCTTATTGAATGTCGATCATCGGACTGGCGAGGGCTTTCCGAAGCTGCTCATCGTAGCGGAGACGCACTTTGATGCCTGCCTCCTGGAAGTGGTAACGGACAGCGATCTCCTCCTCGATGAACGGCACGATCTCATCTTTCTTGAGTTTCAGGAAGGTCTCCTTGTCCATCTCCAGCGCTTTTTGAAGGGCGTCAAGCTCAGCGGACATATTCTTTGCCAGACCGTCTTTCTCCAGTTCCTTCTTCATCCTGTCGAAGTAGGTTTTCGCACTGGAACGGTAGTCGAAGTCCTTGGTCT
>DCMG01000075.1 GCA_002321335.1 Bacteroidales bacterium UBA1628
GGTACTTGAACGCCCAGTCGCAAGTCAGGTCAAGGTATTCTGGCGTGGCGAGGCGCTGGGCGTAGGCGTCCTTCTCTTCATCGGACATCCCACAGAACCGCCCATCGCCCTCAATCAGCCGTCGGCAGTGGCGGTAGCGCTTGAGGTACTGTTCCTCCTCCGACAACTCTGTCAAGCGGTCAGCGACTTTCTGACTATCCGTGGCTTCACGGTCAGTGGTCTCTTGGTCAACGTCATCCTGTCCAATGAACCGTCGGTCGCTTGGGGCACGGGCAACAATCTTTTGGTCAAGGGTCTGTTGGTCGTTTATGCCACAGCTAACAATCTCCTGCACAATGGTCTCTTGGTTAATGGTAGTTTGGTCATCGGCCTTCCGCCTGACGGCCTCGTTTGTCTCTGAAGTCTCCATAGTTAAAGTGAATCGTGTCTGTCAGTCAAAGTGTCCCGCAATACCTCCAGGAACACGACCGCAATTTAGGCATTCCTATCGAAAGTAAACGAAAAGAAACACATATGATTCATAAAAAACAAAAATTTCTTCGGTCATACCCCCAAAGAAACCACCTCTTGAGGTACGCCAGCCTCCAGCATCGGTCTTTGTTCTCGGCATGTTTTAACATGAAAAAGTTGCCCAAGCCACAACTTCCGAACGATCACCGAGGGACATTAGTCCCCCCAGAATCCCAAAGGCACCACCTTTCCTCGCCTCGAAGAATGGTGGTGCCATATTGCATCAGTAGGTACAGTTAGTTGCTCATTTTCTCGGCTTTCTTATAAACCCTTCGAATTTGTTTGCTCCTAGTTAAGAACAGCAGTTTCCAGTCAGACTTGCTCAGTTCCTTTTCTTGGTAAGCGGAAATGACCTCATCCACGTCATTTAGGCCAAAACCAATACCCTTAAGAGAATCATTATTCTCAATTCTGCTATCCCAGCAGGAATCGTCCGGATTAATGTCTTTGACATATGCGATTTTAGCAGCTATCTCTGCTATTGAGTCAACACTTAACCTGCCATCGCAATTATCCTCTACGGCATGGTAGATTTCATCAAACGAAGTGCACCCGTCATAAATCGGATTGAAAGGGTACGACAACGAATCCTTCAACTCCTTGGCTTTACCAGATATGTACTTCAACCCAAAGAACTTATCCTTCTCAAATGACTTGACTATATTATCGAAGTCCTCATTCTTCAGAAAGTTCACACAGAATTTCACTGTTTTTATTCTTCTTCCCATTGTTTATAAATATTAAAAATCATAACCTTTGATATTGTCTTTGTATCTAACCCAACCCGAGTTCTTATAGGCATCAACGGATTCCTTTGGAACCCAAATCGACAACTGGTTTAAATCAGCGTCTCTAAATTGATAGGAATCCAAAACAGGTGGCACTATCGCTTTGACATATACATCTTTAAGAAGATAGCATCCGTCAAAGGGATCAACAAGTCGTGTAAGTGTGCTTGGTAAAATGACTTTAGATAATTTCTCGCATCCATTAAAACACCATTGTCCTACAGTCATAACACCTTCCTGAAGTTCTACTTTCTTCAACAATTTACAGGACTCAAAACTACGGAAACCTGATGATTCCACACATCCCGGAATTGATATTTCCTCAAAATCGTTATCACAAAACGCCCAAGTTCCTATATAATTCAAATCTTCATTCCATATCACACTACGTAGTTTACAATATTCGAATGCATTCGATAAAATAGTTTGCAGCTTCTTAGGTAACACAAGCGCATTATTCTCAAAAGCACTTTTGCAACCTGAAAATGCATAACTGCCTATTTTCTGAACATTATCCGGGAATGACAGGGCCTTCATGGAAGAACAACTTCGGAAGGCATAATCATCTATTGAAGTTAAACTCTGAGGTAATTTTATGAACTGGAGTTCAGCACAAGATTCAAACGATTTTTTCCCAATAGTTGACACTGTGTTCGGTATAACTATAGATTGTAGTTTTGACAGCCGATAGAACGCCATGTTTCCAATAAATGTAAGCGGCTTCTCAAAAGTAATGATTCCCACATCGCCAACATAAGTATTAGAGACTATGGCTGAACCAAAGGCATCCTCATCATACGGTGTTAATACTTTCTTATCGGTTGTCGTGTATATAATGACATTATCTGATTGGTAAACAGCAACATCACAAGACGCGGTAATATTTCCGACCGCCGCTGTTATCCTTGCCTGACCAGTCGTTAGAGCGACTACCTTTCCATTATCCACTTTGACAACAACCTCGTCTGAGGATGACCATGTCACGGTCTTGTCTGTTGCGTCATCCGGTTTCACCGTGGCGGTCAGGGTCGCTGTCTCGCCTACGGCAAGGGACAATGTGGTCTTGTCTAAGCTTATGGACGACACCGGGACGGTTACGGTAACCACGCACTCGGCGGTCCTGCCGCCGCATTTCGCAGTCACGGAGGCAGTGCCAGACTTGACAGCGGTCACCTTGCCGTTGTCAACACTCGCTACCGACTCGTCGGAGGATGACCATGCAACGGTCTTGTCCGTCGCGTCGTCCGGCTTCACCGTGGCGGTCAAGGTCGCAGATTCGCCTACGGCCAAAGAAAGCGTAGTCTTGTCAAGGGTGATTGACTCGGTGTTCACGGAAACAGTCACCACGCATTCGGCTGAACAAGTGCCGGATTTGGCAGTGATTGTAGCCTTACCTGACTTAAGGGCTATTATCTTTCCGTTTGACACTGAGGCGACGGCATTATCGGAAGATGTCCAAACAACAGTTTTGTCAGTAGCATCATCAGGTTTGACTGTGGCAGTAAGGGTTTCCGTCTCGCCAACTTGCATTGACAAGCTGGTCTTATCCAACGAGATGGATGTCACAGTTATGATCTTTGCTGAAACCCTGACGCTGCAAGTGGCGGATTTCCCGCCGGCACTGGCCGTGATCGTGGCCGTACCTTCTTTGATGGCGTTCACTGTGCCGGAATTCACACTGGCTACAGAGGCGTTGGACGATGCCCAGGTCACACCGTCATATTCAGCGTCCTTCGGCAGGACGGTGGCAACAAGACTGAATGTCTCGCCCTCAACCATTTCTATTGTCGCTGTGTTCAGCGACACCGAAGACACTTCAACCTGTGTCTCTTTTTCGGTGCACCCTAACAATGCGAGTAGAGAAATCACCGCAATTTTGATCTGATTAAGAATTACTTGTTTCATAAGTTGTTTATTTGATTCATATTTATCTATGTCATCTAATCACCTCTAATGAATTTGAACGCAACAACGAATTCACAAAGATGATTCTA
>DCMG01000022.1:0-776 GCA_002321335.1 Bacteroidales bacterium UBA1628
GGGAGGAACGGATGGACGAGACGCAGCTTGACAGGATGAGTGAGATCTCGGAAAGTGATTTTGACATTTCTCCGGAGGTCACAGACAGCGTCCTGCCATTGCTCTATCAAGCTGGTTATCTGACCATTAAAAGTTATGATCAAGAAGACGGGTCATACACTCTGGGCTATCCGAACAAGGAAGTGAGAGAAGGATTCCTGAAAGGCCTTCTTGCAAATTACAAGAGTGCGGAAGGGATGAGTGCCTCATTCGTGCTCCAGTTCAACAAGGCATTGAAAAACAATAACATTGACGGGGCGTTGGAAAGGATGCAATCTTTCCTTGCCGGAATCCCGTACGATCTGGAGAACAAGTCCGAGAAGCATTTCCAGACAATCATATACCTGATCTTCTCGCTGCTTGGGTACTACACCCAGGCCGAGGTGAAGTCTGCGATCGGCCGGGCGGACGCTGTCTGCCGAACCAAAGACAGGACCTATGTCTTTGAGTTCAAGGTGGACGGGTCCGCGGAGGAAGCCCTCAGACAGATTGACGATAAGGGGTACCTGATTCCGTACAGGTTTGAGGGTTCGGAAAAGATGGTCACTTCGACAAGCTCAGTGACCGGATCTGGATCAGCGGCCGGCAGACGACTTGTCAAGGTCGGAGTGAACATCTCCACTCAGACCCGCACGATAGACTCGTGGAAGATTGCCGAGGAATAACAAACCGATGGCGATTCATAAACAGCTGCCATCCGAAAGTCTACGAGTAATCTCTGATCACTCAGAGACGAT
>DCMG01000022.1:971-1936 GCA_002321335.1 Bacteroidales bacterium UBA1628
TCAGATTCAATCAGTTTGACATTCTCACGAATCGTTATTTCCTTAAAATGACAATTCGCGAAAGCATTTGAGGAAATCTTGGTGAGTTCTTTGGGCAAAACCAATGACTTTATTCCAGTACATCCGCTAAAGGCGGATTTGCCAATCTTCTGAACACCATCAGGTATTTGGCTGATTTCCATCGAAGAGCAACCATTAAAAGAGGATTCACCTATTGACTTTATGTTGGAAGGAAGTTTTTTTAGATGGATATTGCCACACCGCAAAAAAGCATCACTCTCAATACTATCCAACTGTGAAGGAAGATCGGTTATGCGCAGTTCACTACAATCATAAAAAGCAGCATATCCTATCTTACGGATGCCATCAGGAAGATTCTGCAATGCCAATGCGCCGCAACTTGCAAAAGCAGCGGCCCCTATGGAAACAAGACCAGATGGAAGTTCTGTCAAACAAAGTTCATTACAATCAGCAAAAGCCTGATCACCAATAACAAGCAATCTTGACGGCAATTTGGTTAGTCTAAGTTTGCTACAGCCGGCAAACACCGATGCCTCCATTTTAACTATACTGCCTGGCAATTCTTCCAAAATAAGACTTCTGCAGCGGCAAAACCCACCCCCATCAATAATCCTAAGTGTGGATGGCAATACAACTCGCTCCAAATTAAAACAGCCATCAAAAGCGCACCTACCAATATAAGTAATACTTGCCGGCAACTCAATCGAAACAAGGTTAGAGCATTCCTCAAATGCCGTTTCAGCAAGTTCATCAATGCCGGTAAAATACTTGAATTCATCAAAGGTGACAATGTCTTTGTTCTTTCTGAAAACATCGCCGACACCCGTAACCTTTTTTGCCTCATCCACGGACAATTCTCCGTCACCGTCAAGATCCCAATTGGTGACGCAAATAGTCTTCACGGCAGAATCCTTGAATTGGATTATGCCATCGACTGGCGGATC
>DCMG01000022.1:2046-5293 GCA_002321335.1 Bacteroidales bacterium UBA1628
GGATCGGGATTCTCCGGCGCCTCACCAGTCTCAACGGACATCAATTGAGAAGAGATCTCGTAACGGCCGTTACTGACCCAGACCCGATAAAGGTAGGTCGTGGAATATTCAAGGTTATTCATGGTCAATGAATACCCCAACCCATCCGTCTCAGTGACATTCAAGCGTTTCAATAAAGTCTCGTCAGTACCAAAATAGAAGCCGAAATCCTTGACGGCAGACTTGTCGTCGGAGCTCTTAAACTCTGCCGAAAGCACAACCGAGCCGTCAAGCGCCTGTGCGCCGACAGACGGCAAGGCCGGAAGTCGCAATTCATCCGGGGCATTTTTCTCCTCACAGCCGGTCAGGACGACCAAAGCAACCACCGCTGCGGCAAGGACACTGTTGATGATTCGAATTAAACTCATTTGTTGATCAACCTGCAATATAGTACAAATATACAACAATCTCCACACAAAAATACGCTCGGTCACGGAAACAGACCGTGGCCGAGCGTATTTACAAAGGTTAGAACCGTCATTATGGGACAAAGATAGCCAGATAGTGGCTAAGTGTCAAGTTCATATTCGGTCCATTTTTCTATAATAAAGGAATTATTTCATCGTAACGGCGATGACGTAGTCCTCCGCCGGAAGATCCGTAGGGAGAGTGATGAATAGTTTCTCTCCGACTTTCTTCATCACAAGGGCAGATCCGTCCGCCAAAGCGGTCACTGACTTCACCTTGGCCTTCTTGGCCACCGGAATCTCTAGAACGGCGCCAGGGTTCTGCAGCACGTGAATATAGAAGGTCTTACCATCTGCCAGAGGTGCGGTTGACACTCCCCACTCCTGCTCTGCGACAGGACCGGGGCCACAGCCTTTGATGGACTCTGAGTTGACTTTCATCCACTGGCCAATCTCTTTCAGCAGAGCCAAAGCGGCGTCAGGAAGGCGGCCGTCTGCACGCGGACCGATGTTCAGCAAAAGGTTGGTGTTCATCGAGACAGCCTTCGCGAGAGTGCCGACGAGTTGCGCCGCCGTCTTGTAGTCACGGTCAGAGACACTGTACCCCCAGGTGTGGTTCATCGTCTGGCACATCTCAAGAGGCAGTTTGTCGCTGACCATCTGACCTTCTGAATAGCCGGCAGTGTTCTGGCCCGGAAGGTCCCTCTCGAACATCTGGAAATCCTCACCCTCAATCGGTTGGATATGATGGTTGTTGCCAATCAAGCAGGCCGGATCAACCGAGTGAATATATTCATAGAACTCCGGCATCTTCCAGTTGAAAGGGAGCGAGTCGCGCTTATGGTCCCAATAGCCGTCGAACCAGAGAGCGCGGACTGGAGCGTACTGGGTCATCAACTCCTTGACCTGCTGTTTCATAAAGTCAAGGTAGTGGTCATAGTCAGGGTGGTCACCCTTGCGGCCGGTGTTTCGTCCGGACTCTCCGATCGGGAAATCTTCCCTGATCCAGTCAAGGATGGAATAGTAGAACTGGAGGCTGAGCCCATCTTTGTGGCAGGCGTCAGCGAGTTCCTTTATCACATCCTTTCCCCAAGGGGTGGCCTTGACGATGTTGTAGTCGGAAGCCTTGGTGTCAAACATAGAAAAGCCGTCGTGATGACGGGAGGTAATCGTAACATAGCCGGCACCGGCATCCTTGAATGCCTTCACCCACTCCTCGGCGTTGTAGCCGGCTGGGTAGAAAGCGGAAGCCGCATGGGCATATTCATCCTTGTTCAGGCCGCCAAGATTAAGGTACCACTCCCCTTGTGCGTACGAAGCGTATATTCCCCAATGCAGGAATATTCCGAAGCGGTCGTTGACGAACTGCCGACGTGCCTCAAGATTCTCCGGCGTAGGCTGGTAGTGGTTCTGTGAATATCCCGCCGCAGCGGTCACGAGTGAAAGGCAAAGTGCCAGAATGGTGGTTTTCAATGTCTTCATTGTGAATATGACGTTAATGAAACCGGCGGGGCATTCCGCTCCACCGGCCGATAATTATTTCTCAGGGTATAACGATCCGGCGATGCCCATCTGAAGGCCACGCAACTCGGCGATGCCTCTCATCCTGCCGTAGCATGAATATCCCGGATTGGATTTCTTCTGAAGGTCGTCGCACATCCTGTGGCCATGGTCCGGACGGCAGAACACACGGAACTTCCGCTCCTGCATCACCTCCAGAAGTGTCTTCATCATTCCGTACATATCCACGTCTCCAGCGAGGTGAGTGTCTTCGAAATAGTTGCCCTCAGCGTCACGCTTTGTACTCCTAAAATGCACGAAATCAGTTCTGTCCCCGAACTCGCGCATCATTCCTACAAGATCGTTGTCCGCCCTGATGCCGAACGAGCCGGTGCAGAGGCAAAGTCCGTTGGACCAGTTCGGCACGGCGGCGATGAGCTTACGGAAATCCTCTGCCGTGGAAAGGATTCTCGGAAGTCCGAGAATCGGGAACGGAGGATCATCCGGGTGGATCACCATCCTGACTCCGACCTCATCAGCCACAGGGCAGATCTGGCTCAGGAAGAAGACAAGGTTGCTTCTGAGTTTCTCGGAATCAATCCCGTCATACCTTTCCAGTTCTTTTCTGAACTGGTCCAGAGTGAAGCTCTCCTCGCTGCCAGGAAGGCCTGCGATCATCGTGCGGGTAAGTTTGTGGATTTCCTCGGCATCCATCTTCTCGAAACGGGCCTTGGCCTTGGCGATGTCATCGGCTGAATATTCCTTCTCAGCTCCTTTTCTTTTTAGGATGAAAAGGTCGAACGCCAGCAGGGCCGCACGCTCGAAACGCAGACAGGTAGAACCGTCCGGAAGCCTGTAGTCCAAGTCTGTACGCGTCCAGTCAAGCACCGGCATAAAGTTGTAAGTCACGCATTTGATGCCGCACTCAGAGAGGTTGCGGAGTGACTGTTTGTAGTTCTCGATGTACTGGAGATAGTCTCCCGTCTGGGTCTTGATGTGCTCATGCACCGGCACACTCTCGACCACGCTCCAAGTAAGCCCCCAGTCCGCTATCATCTTCTGACGGGCCTTGATCTCCTCAACAGGCCAAACCTGACCGTTAGGAATATGATGCAGCGCGTGTACGATGTCAGTCACGCCGGTCTGACGGATATAATCCAAGGAGATAGGGTCATTCGGACCATACCATCTCCAGCTTTCCCGCATCAAAAATATATTCTTATTCATTTTCAATTCAAAATATTCATTTACAAGTAAATCATAATATAGCCGAACACTAGGAGCGTAGCGACCGAAGGGGT
>DCMG01000022.1:5455-7959 GCA_002321335.1 Bacteroidales bacterium UBA1628
TCACGCAGTGACTGGGGGTTGAGCAAAAAAGCAACTTTTTCAATTTAGCTTTTGCTAAATTGAGAAAGCGTCAAATCCTCCGTCAACTACGTTTATCGTGCCGGTCACGGCCTTGGAAGCGTCGGAAGCCAGCCAGTGAAGGGTTCCGAGAAGTTCCTCCGGTTCAAGGAAACGTCCGAACGGAGTGTGGGCCAGAATCTTGTGCGAACGATCAGTCAGACTGCCATCAGGATTTGTGAGAAGGGAACGGTTCTGGTTAGTGAGCAGGAATCCCGGTGCGATCGCATTGACCCTTAATCCCTCGCCGAACTTGATGGCAAGCTCTCCGGCCAGATATTTTGTCCAGTTGGCCACGGCAGCCTTTGCGACACCATAGCCTGCTACGCGGGTAAGAGGCCTCAATGAGGTCTCGCTGCAGAAATTGATGATCGATCCCTTCTTCTTCTCAACCATAGCCTTGGCAAAGACCATGGTAGGAAGAACGGTGCCAAACAAGTTGAGATCCACAACCTTGCGTACTGCCTCCACATCCAGATCAAATATTGTCTTCTCAGGCGGAACCGTCGCGGCGGCCATGTTTCCTCCAGCCGCGTTCAACAGGATGTCAATCCCACCGAATTTCTCCACGATCTCCTTACAGTTGGACTCAAGAGTAGACTTGTCAAGCACATTTGTAGGCAGGAAGCAAGCCTCACCACCATCTGCCTTGATCTCGGCCACAATGGCCTCACCCTTCTCCACGGCCCTGTCAAGATCCAGAAGGGCAACCTTGGCTCCCTGTGCCGCGAAATATTTCACGATGGTCGCTCCGAGAACTCCGCAGGCTCCGGTCATAACGACCACCTTACCTTTGATGTCAAAAAGATTTTCCATAACTGTCTCTATTTGTTAAAGTTATTTTACTGGCATTGATTTGATTACCTTAGTGTTGACCTCGCGAAGTTTCGCCTCGTCCATCTTAATCACCTTACGATCGTAGGTCATGAGACCGTTGACCTCACCCTCAACATCAGTGGTCTGAGTGTAAACCGCACCACAGACTCCTTGCTTGACAAGGAGAATAAGCTGGTCAGCGAACTTGGAATATTCATTCAAGACCTCGTCTCCGTTCTTGTACTGGACATACCCCCAGTTGCGGTCAGCCTGCCAAAGGTGTCCTTCAATAGGAAGACCTATTCCGCCATATTCACCAAGAACTGTAGCCATCTTAGGTTCCCAAAGGTACATTGCTGGGTACGGATAGTGGTGGTTGTCCATCACATCACCGCAGTCAGGCTCCCAGTTGCCGCCGGAGGACATATTGATGAGTCTTGTCGGATCCTGTACCCTTGTGAAATCCACAACTGCTTTGGTGTCGAACTGTCCCCAGGCCTCATTGAACGGAACCCACATCACGATGCAAGGGAACTTCTTCACCTGAGCGATGATCTCAGACCACTCCTTATAATAATTGGCCTTGGCCTGAGGTGAAGCCGGAAAATCAGTGCCCTCGTTGTAGTTATGTACTCCCCACTTGTTGAGGTTGTTGGAGGCGAAGCAAGGCATGTCCTGCCAAACGAGCATTCCGATCTGGTCGCAATGATAGAACCAGCGAGACGGCTCGACCTTGATGTGCTTGCGGATCATGTTGAAACCGAAGTCTTTGGTTTTCTGAATATCATACCTCAGAGCCTCGTCGGTCGGAGCGGTGTAGAGTCCATCCGGCCACCAGCCCTGGTCAAGAGGACCAAACTGGAAAAGAGGCTGACCGTTAAGGCCTAAAAGCTTTGTGTTTTTGTTCTTGACATAAAGAGAGACCTCTCTCATTGCAGTGTAGCCATGCACAGAGTCAATCACCTTGCCTCCACGAAGAACTGAAATCTCCAGTCCGTAAAGATAAGGCGAATCAGGAGACCACAGCTTAACATCGCTGACAGGAAGCGTCACCGTACCGTCAGGGACAGTCTTTCCTTGGGCAACCACATTACCGGTCACACCGTTTTCCGTGGAATAGCCAACACCGCCATCAAGCAACTTGACCCTGACAACATCTCCTTCCTGCAAACCATCTGTAGCCACAGACACAGCCACGGTACCAGCCTTAATGTCTGAGACGGCATAATAGTCTGTCACTCTGGCCTTTGAGACCGGCTCGATCCAGACACTCTGCCATATTCCAGATACAGCTGTGTACCATATTCCTTTTGGCTCTCTGACTTGCTTTCCGCGAGGCTGGAAATCATTGTTGGTAGCATCCTCTACCCTGACGACCAGTGTGTTGTCACCGGACTTCAGATAAGGCGTGATGTCGAAGGAAAAATGAGTGTAGCCTCCGGTATGCCTTCCGACCTGAACATCGTTTACAATCACGTCCGCCTGCCAGTCAACAGCCTCGAAGTTAAGCATCAGTCTCTTTCCCTTCCACGCGGACGGCACCTTGAATGTCGTCTTGTACCATAGAGCATCGTCCGGTGTCAAAGTACGTCCCACTCCCGAAAGGGATGACTCCACAGCGAACGGCACTA
>DCMG01000055.1 GCA_002321335.1 Bacteroidales bacterium UBA1628
GCGTTGACCATGCTGACGACCATCACGGTCGTTCCGCTGGAGGATTGGATGAGGGCAGTGACAACAATACCCGTGATGATACCTTTGAAGGTCGTTGACGTCATAGACGCCAAAAATGATCGCAGCTTGTCACCCGCCGCCTTCTGAAGACCCTCGCTCATCATGGTCATTCCGTACAGGAACATGGCCATCGCACCGAGCAGGGTAAGAATCTGTAGAAAAACCTGCATCTATCTTCTTAAGAATATTCCTACAAATTTACTGAAAAATCTTATTGGTATTTGAATGATTTCAATAAAATTAACCTTTCAAATGTGATGAGCGATGAAAACACGCTATTCACCTGTCAACTCGGCCATCCGCAGGAGGATGGTGATGGAGGCGTTGGTGCAGTTTATCCAATATGAGCGCCTCTTGTTGCGTTCTGGACTGCGGAGGTCGAAAGTTGTCGGAATCTTGCCATTGGTGATGTCCTGAGCCACGGTCAGATTGTCCACCAAGGCCTTGGCTTTGGCAAAGGCAAGTTCATCACGGGTAGCCTCGTAGAGATCAAGATAGGCGTTGGCCACATTGCAAGAGCTGTTGTCCACGGGAACCTGATAGCGGTGCTGTTCGTACACACATGGCGTTGCCATAGGTCGGACACCGTCCTTGTTCGGAAGGGCATTCCAATGGACAAACTGATCCTCGCTCAGGCGGATGAGATCACGGGCATCCTCGATCTCGGCAGCGGAAGGGTGGCCGCGCAGGATGTACGAGGCGTACGGGGCCGCTGTGCAGTTCGTAAGGTTCTGGTATGGCTTGAGCCCCTCAACGGTCACGTCCTCGAACTGGCCGGTTAGGTCGAATGTCTCCAACGCCACTTCCTTCATCCATTTGGCCGCCCGGGCGCTCATGTCTGCATATTTCGTGACTCCATATTCATTCTCAAGGCGGCGTGTGTAGTTCAGAATCGGATGAAGCATGGCCTTGACCTCATTCACCGGCTCCCCTGTCTCGAAATACACTTTTATCGGGAACGAGCCATCCTCATTCTGGATTTTCATGAACGTGTCGGCGATTTTGAGAGCCCTGTCGTAGTAAAGCGAGTCACCTGTGGCCTTAAAAAGGTCAAGGAACGCATTGCCGGAATAGCATGCGTCCATAGTCATCGTCCTGCCCACATTCCAGTCTTTCTTCGAGGCCACACGGTCACCATAGTAGGTTGGAGGAAAATATTCAAGCCTGTCCCCTTCCGGACGGCTCTGGTCCATCAGGAACTTGGCGGCGTTGCGGGCAATCAGCAAAGCCTCGTCTTTCAGGGAAGGGACATATTCAGCGACCTTCGCCTCAACGCTGATGAGCCCGCCGATCACCTTGTTGGCGTAGGTGAAATGCGAGTAGAGGTCCAGATCGGGAATTGATGACTCCTTGAATTTCTGGGCTTCCGGGGTCTTATGAATATAAAGAGCCGCCATGATGGCCGCCTCACGGTACGGTCTCACATTGGCGTTGTAAGGTCCCTCGAACGGGAAATCCCGGAGGAAGCTTCTCTTGTACGCGGTGTCGCGCACGTTATCCTTCCCATCAATCGCAAGGACGGTCAAGTCAACCCTGGCGGGAGGTATGGATGCCCAGATCGGAGAGAGGTCGGCGCAAGGGTCGGCCGAAGTGAACGACCATTCCCCGGAACCATCCTTTTCCTTGACAATAAACTTGTAGTTCTCCGCGCCTTCCACGGCCTTTATGTCAAATGCCGGAGCGTAGATGAACTTCTTGCAGAACTCGTTCCAGCAAGGATTCCTGCCCTCGGATGCAGGGCGGATAGGGGTCAAGTACTCCTTTGCGGCTTCCGCGTTCAATCGCTGTGACTTATCTTGAACCACCGCACAACCATAGATGCCTAAAATAACAACTATGGCAGTCACAATTTTTACGGTAAAACTTTTATTCCACATTTCCAAAATAATGCTTTTTATTACAAATTCAACTTTCGTAAGCCAGCAATCACTTGTTGTTAAATGTATTACCTCACGGTCGAAGGTGATTGCCTACCCTTATCTATTTGTTGCCCCTACCCTGAATCACTTCCATCGGAAGAGGGACTTACCTCCACCTCAAGTTATAATCATTCACGATCACAGTGAAGGCGCGAACACAATGCAGACGGGTTTGTCAAGGACAATGGCACGGCCCGTGTCGGACAAAAGCCCTGTGCGTGCATCGCACCTGAAAATCTGGATGCAGCCGCTGTCCCGGCATGCGGCCAGAAGGAACTTTCCATTTGGCGTGATGTTGAAATTGCGTGGGTGGACGCCTGTGTTCTGATAGCCGGCATAAGTCAATAATCCATCATTCCCGACTCTGAATATGGCTATACCATCATTCTGAAGACGATTGCTGGCATAGAGAAATCTGCCATCCGGAGAGAGATGAATATCAGCGCTGCCTCTGGCGTGGACAGAGTCGGCGCACACGATCTGGATGACGCTGTCACGCTCTGTGTCAATGACCGCCACATCCCCGGACAACTCGCCGAGAACATACGCCTTGCTTTCGTCTCCATTAAGGGCTATGTGTCTCGGGC
The DNA here is from genome assembly GCA_002321335.1 of Bacteroidales bacterium UBA1628. Classification (GTDB taxonomy): domain Bacteria; phylum Bacteroidota; class Bacteroidia; order Bacteroidales; family UBA932; genus Cryptobacteroides. Next base: position 2,567 of record DCMG01000055.1, read on the forward strand.
CGAAATCCGACGGCAGCTGGATGCGCTTGCCTTGTCTGGAGGCCACATCGTACCTCGTCACGGCATCGGCGCTGAACTCAGACACGTACAGTTCCGTCCCTGCGGCGTTGAACAGCGCGCAATGCGCGTGAGGAAGATTCTGCCGGGTGCTGTCCGGACCTCCAAGACCTGTCTCGTAAAGGAAATCATGAGGCAGCAACCGCCCGTCATCTCCAAGGGGAAACTCTGTGACATTCCCGGACGAGTAATTTGCAGTCATCACAACGGATCCATTCGTTGAGATGTAGCACGGATCCTTCCCGTCAGTTTGTTCACTATCAAGCAAATGCATCGCCCCTGTTTTAGGATCAAGTCTTATAGCCCCAGCAGATGCCGCGCTGTCCCCAACCTCGCTGACCGCATAGACAAACTTCCCGTCAGCGGACAACGTCAGGTAAGACGGGTTCCTCATCTCAACCCGACCTTCCGCACCAGGAGCCTCTTCAAACCTCCCCTCCTCGGCACCATCGACCAGCATTCCTTTCTCTTGATCAAAAAAGTAACTGTAAACTCCCCTGCTCGCACACTCATCCGTGTAAGTGCCCACAATCATCGTCAGCGGCTCATTCTTGCACCCCGCCAGTGCCAGCGACACAACCGCGCCGCAAAACAACAACTCAGCTTTTCTCTTCTTCATATTCTCATATTTTTCACCAATTAGATCTATTAATATTCAAAAAGTTGTTTTAACTTTGCTTTGGAATTTAATGAGCGAGGAGAGGCAAGCTCCAACGCGGCATATACAGGGCAAGAATACTTTATTTCAAGCCCTGTTTTTGTTTTTACGGGCGATGTAACCTTGATAAGCCGCTCTCCGCTCTCAATTCGCAATAATAATCATTTTTTTTATTATGATTAACATTAAATTCCAAATCCGCGTTGATGAGCGCCTTTGTAAAGATTGCAAAGATGCAGCTCAGAAAACCTCGCTTGTCAGAGGACACTTCAGGGTGATCAACGGCAAGAAGGTTTATGTAAAGGCTCATTACCGTAAAAAGTAATTGGTCTTAGACCGGATCTTTCATCCGGAAGCATTTTCCGCCCGACTGAGAGTCTTCTGTCTTGCCGCAGATGGCTCTCTCTTGTTACACTATTGATTTGATTGGAATTATTTACAGCAAATCACTATATTCGCAGATGGACTTTTTGAACATGACTTTATGACCAAGACTGGAATCAGAATAATAGCGGTGGCGGGGGTTCTTCTCACGATTGCTTGCGGGAAGATGAACGCGCAGTTCTCGCTGACGGGGAGCGATCCGGCGGCGCTGCGGTGGAGGCAGATTGAGACTGAGAACTTCAAACTGATCTTTCCTAAGGGAGAGGACTCATTGGCAAGGGTTTACGGGACGGAATTGGAAAACGCGCGGCTAAGGATAGCAAAATCCTCCGGCTACCTTATCGGGCAGAGTTACAAGGCCAAGATGCCTGTTGTGCTGCACAGCCGCTATGTGCTGCCTAACGCTTCGGTCACGTGGGCTCCGAAGAGAATGGACATATTCACTGTAAACGACCCTTATTCCCCGACAGCGATGCCTTGGGTGCGGAATCTGGCGATCCACGAGGGACGGCACGCGGCTCAGATGCAGTTCGGAGCGGACCGGGGCAACAAGGTGCTGCATTGGATCTTCGGAGAAATGGCGGCCGGAGCCTTCGCGGGAATATACCCGGGGCCTGCTTTCCTCGAAGGTGACGCGGTTGTGGCGGAGACGGCGCTCAGCCGGAGCGGACGCGGACGGCAGGCCGACTTCCTTGAATATATGAGGCCGGCGTTCGACTGCGGGGACTGGAGGGATTACTACAGATGGTTTTACGGATCCAATAAACGCTATACCCCTGACTACTATAGGGTTGGATATATGCTCATAGCGGGAACAAGGGTATTCTTCGATGATACTCTCTTCACTCAGGAATATTTCGACAGGGTTGTGCGCAAAGGCTGGTTCTTCAACCTCCAAAAGACCGTCAAGGCCG
>DCMG01000028.1:0-9799 GCA_002321335.1 Bacteroidales bacterium UBA1628
TTAGGGCCTCGTTGGAGGAGGAAAAGAACACGATGAGGATCGTGGGCATATTCACAGGTGTAGCAGTGCTCATCTCCATCCTCGGCTTCATCGGGATGTCGCTGTTCTTCATCAGGCAACGCAAGAAGGAGATCGGCGTGCGCCGCATCATGGGCAGCACCACGAACGAGGTTCTCACCCTGCTTCTGACAAAGTTCTGCGCCCCGCTTCTGGTGTCGTTCATCTTCGCGGTTCCGCTCTCGTGGTTCGTTATGGACAAGTGGCTGGAAGGCTTCTCGTACCGCATCGGACTGAGCCCGTGGATATTCATAGCCTCCGGTGCTGTCTCCCTCCTGATCGCCATCATCTCGATCTTCTTCCAGACCCTCCACGCCGCCCATTCCAACCCCGCCGACGCAATCCGCGCGGAATGATCCACAATTGATGCTCAACTAAAGCCCATTCATCAGGAACTCTCTGAGCCCCAGATGAGTTATTCCGTTCATGTCATTCCTCTTCACCAAAGGCGTGATGGATATGACATATTTTGGGTAGTTATCATTGATACTTTCCAAGCGTCCGAACTCTCTTTTCTTCGTCTCCTCGTCCGCAATGATGTAAGAGACTTGGACATAGGCTGTCTTTCCCGTCTTAGTGCACACGAAATCGACCTCGCCTACCCTCAACTGACCGACCTGAACCTTGAAACCATCATTGATCAACTGATTATATACAACATTCTCCAAAACCTTTTCTATGTCCTGCTCACGGTTTCCACCAGCGATGAAATTCCGGATTCCGACGTCCTCAAAATAGACCTTGTCATTGGATTCAAACACTTTTTTCCCGTGAATATCAAACCTCGGAGCATCGTACAGAAGATAAGCCTCCCCGAAGTAGCCAAGATATTCAAGAACAACCCGAGTGGACACACTCTGCCCCAGGGATTTCATAGTCTTGGCGATGCTGTTCGCAGAATTAAGTTTCCCGACATTATCCGCCAGAAAACGGGCAAGATTGTTCATAAACGGCAGATTCCTGATCTCGTGCCTCTCGATTACATCCTTGAGCATAACCGTGTTATACACCCCGCCTATATATTCCCAACAATGCTCGTCATCATCTATTCCCACCCTGCTTAAGCCAGGGAGTCCGCCGTAATTCAGGAATAATGACAAGGAAGAATCATTGTCCTCCAAATTATGGAACAGCAGGAACTCCCTATAATTCAATGAATGAATATGTATCTCCTCATACCGTCCTCCGATGATGGTGCCAAGGTCGGAAGACAGCATTGATGAATTGCTTCCAGTGACAATGATGTCAGTGTTATCCTCTGTCCTGTAACTTCTTACAGTCCTTTCCCATTCAGAGATGTCCTGAACCTCATCAATCAGGATGTAATTATGCTTACGAGAATCAAACCTCTGATCAATATATTGGTTCAGATCCGCATAAGTCTTTATGTCATCAAAAGACTTTTTCTCCTTGTCAATGCTTATGATATTGGCATCAGTCTCGGTTTTGTGCCTTTCAATGAAATCTTTAAGCACGAAACTCTTCCCCACGCGCCTCTGCCCGACCAGAACTATAATCTGCCCTTTTCCAATCCATGAATCCACCTTAGCGGCATATTTCGGCCTCGACACAACATCCATAATGCATAAATCTTTGCTCAAAGATAGTTTTATTTCCTATAAGAAACAAATCTACCGCATCAATTTCAATTTTCAAATTCTCCAAGGGGCGACTCAAAGCAATGATTGACTCTGGCATTATCGAACGATAAATAGCTGTTTTGGCTTTAGCAATAATATTGTTATATTCGCAACATTATTGCGGTTATTTCTAAAAAATCAGCAATAATATATAACAGAAACAATTAATAATATGTACAATAGAATATTTGATATAGATAACCGTCTAGATGAAGGAATGTTTCTATTCGGTGCCCGACAGGTAGGGAAATCCACACTTCTCAAAGAGAAGTTTAAGGATGCGGTGTATTTTGACTTGCTTGATTCTGATCTGCGGAAGCGCTTTCAACGTAAACCGGAACTATTCAAAGAAGCCCTTGACAAATATCCCGAAAAGACACTTGTTATAGTCGATGAGATTCAAAAAGTACCTGACCTTTTGGACGCTGTTCATAGTTTGATGGTCAACAAAGGTCTTTATTTCATACTAAGTGGCTCAAGTGCCAGAAAACTGAAAAAGAAAGGAGCGAACACACTTGGTGGACGCGCCATCCCAGAAACCTTGTTTCCTCTTGTAAGTGCCGAAATTCCTGAATACGACCTTTCCAGAGCCATACAAAACGGGATGATCCCAAGGCATTATACGGTTGGCAATGCCGTAAGGCGATTGAAAGGATATGTTGAGGTATATCTCAATGAAGAGATTCTTGAGGAGGCTGCCGTCAAAGACATCGGGATATTCGAAAGATTTATGGAAGTGGCAGCGATAAGCGATGGTGAAATCATCAACTACGAGAACATCGCGTCAGATTGTGGCGTGGCGGCTAACACCGTCAAGGCATATTTCCAAATACTCTATGATACTCTCATAGGTTATGAGATTCCGGCCTACCGGAAAGTGATCAAAAGAAAGTTGACGCAAGCCCCTAAGTTTTACTACTTCGATGTCGGAATAGTCAATTATCTGATGGGAAGAAATAATCTGAGACCAGGCACTCCCGAATATGGGCACGCATTTGAGCATCTGGTGATGCAGGAACTTATTGCCTATCTGGGTTATAGCGACAGAAAAAAGGATCTTTCATATTGGCACACATATTCAGATATTGAGGTAGATGCCATTCTCGGTGACGCCAAAGTTGCGATTGAGATAAAATCCACCGACGATGTTCAAACCAAGCACAAGACCGGACTCAACCGCTTTTCCGAAGAGCACCCAGAAGCAAGGCTGATTCTGGTGTCAACCGATCGGCTCACACGAAAATCAGGAAATATCGAACTCTTCTACGTGCGCGACTTCTTTAGGATTCTTTGGGCCGGTGAGATTTATTAGAATGTTTAACCTTGACAGAAGCAAAAACAAGGTTTATAGCTCCTGTCAAGGTTAATTTACACTATGAAGGAAGCATTTTATGAGGAATATGCTTCCGTTTGAACTTCGGTCACCGAACCCAAGGAAGAATCAAATCAAGCATTGTCTTTCAAGACATCACAGAATATTGGCGAGTATTATCACAATGATTATGATAATGGCGCATCCTATCTTGCCGTTTTTTTCATCATCCGCCTTTTTCTTTGCCTCAAGAGCCTTGGCAGCCTCCTTCGCCTTCCGCTCCTCTTCCTTTTTCAGATAATCTGAATATCCCGGAGACTTCTTGAACTCCTCCTCCGGCTTTCCACAAAGGAATTTCCCCTCATAAATTATCTGTCCGTCTTCACCATACTGCTTTCCGAGGCCATTGTACTGCCCATCCTTGAACTCCCCCTCATAAATCAGATGACCTTTCGCATCATACAGTTTTCCTTTTCCGTGCCTACTGGCGTAATGATACTCTAACTTTCCTTCTCCTTGATACTTGACCGTTTTGTCTCTATCAAGCGAGAAATAGTACTCGGTGAGGTGACCGTTCTCAAAAGTAGACTCCACGCCGCCTCTACTGTCAAACCGCTGACAGAACTTATACGGGTTATGCTCATCGTATGCAACTGTTCTTAAGTATCTTCCTGTAGTCAAGTCCATGCTCGCGCTAAACTCGACGATAATATCCGTATCCTCTCCATTCTTAACATACCAGCCACTGTGAGGTCTCCCAGTATAGATGCTCTCACGATTGGTCATCATCACCTGCTTGTCCGGTGTGAGCTCAAAATCGCAGTAATATTCCTTATAGCCCGTGAATTGTTGGAGCATAGTCTTGTCTGAAGAACCAAATTTGCCATCGTGGACAACCGATCCGTCTTCAAAATACCATCTACCCAATTTAAAATTCAGGCCGTTATCGGGTTTCAGATAGAACTCTCCTTCAAATACGAGATTGCCATCGATGTCATAGTATTTTCCATTACACCGCATTCCATTCTTATATTCTCCTTTAAAGTTTATCGTCTTAGGAGATGAATAATAAAACTCGGTGCCTTCTCCGTCATACTTACCATTCAAAAAGTTTCCGGCATAGATCAGCACACCATCCTCAAACTCAGCACCTTTTCCCGAACGTTCACCCTTGAGATATGATCCATCATAGGTCATTTTTCCATCCGGTGAGAAACTTTTGCCTTTACCATCAGGCAAGTCATCCTTGAATACACCCTTGTAGTTAGAGCCATCCTCGAAATACATCCAACCTTTGCCCTGAAGTTTACCTCCTACAAAGGTACCTCCCTTGTAAGGTTTCCCGTCAATATAGTAAAAAGTCCCCTGCCCATCAGGCATTCCGTCCTTCACTTCTCCTTCGTAATACAATCCTTCACTTGGATAATTGATTCTTTCCATAAAAAATTAGTTATTAACTGTTATTCCATTCATATTCATTTAGATGCCAATTCTTCCGCCACTTTGATGATAAGTTCCACAGCGGATTCCACATCCCTCAAGTCACACACCTCCACGGGCGTGTGCATATATCTGCAAGGGATAGACAGCAAAGCAGTCTTGACTCCTTTTCCCGTAATCTGAATGCCAGACGTGTCAGTACCTCCCGTTGGAGCCAGATTGGTGTAATTCTGGTACGGAATCCCTTCACTCTCCGCGACATAGACGAGCAATCCAGCGAGTTCTTTATTGTTGTCGCAATTGTGATTGATAACCACCCCCTTTCCGAGATGCATCACACCATATTTCGTCTCTGGCATTCCCGGAAAATCCGTCGCGAAACCAGCATCCACACAAATCGCATATTCAGGGCTGATCCTGTTCGCGGCCACAACCGCGCCACGGCTTCCAACCTCCTCCTGAGAGGCTGCGCAGGCGCATATTCCTATTCCCAGATTTTTCTCCGCCATCCGACGCAACGCTTCAGCTATTATGAAAACACCTATCTTGTCATCCAAAGCCCTTGACACAAGTTTGGTTCCCATAAACTCCGGATCGCTTTCAACAGTCGCGAAAGCACCTATGCGGATCAGCTCTTCAGCTTCCTTCCTGCTGGACACGCCAATGTCCATCCACATATCCTCAACCGGGACCGGTTTGCTTTCATCATTACCCGACAGATGAACAGGTTTCTTTCCTATCACTCCGGCAACAGGTCCATTTTTCCCTTCTATAACGACCTTCCGTCCAAGCAAGGTCAAGCCATCCACACAACCGTTTCTTCGGAAGTAGACATATCCGTCTTCTGAAATGTACGTAACCTGAAGTCCGACCTCATCGCTGTGCGCCTCAATCATCAACTTGACAGGACAGTCAGGATTCAACACACAATAAGAGTTGTACATTGAATCCACCTCAACCTTCCCGACATCCTTGAGATAATCAGTGAATATCCTGGCGATCCCATCCTCGCCACCACAAGGCGACGGAGTCTCAAGGAGTTTTCTTAGGAATATGTCAGAAGCACCCGTCATTTACGCTGTCCTTCTGAATAGGCAAACATATCCAAAAGTCTGACGGAATTGAAGCGGCGCTCGTAAGCTTGCCCGTTCCAATCAGATGTGGTTATCTTTCTCGGCTTCAACAAATCCTTGTGGCTTTCATAGAAAGAGCCGAAGGTTTCGACCGCCTTGCGAATGCTTCGCAATGATCCTCTTTTCTTGAAATATTTCCCCACATTATTGTCTATGGCAGGAATGCAAGAAAAGACTCCGAACATGATCTTCGTGATGAGTAACTGTGAAGGGATTGTACTGTCCTTTTTAGTAGCCCCTTCAATTGCCATACAACTTGCCAGCGCATCGTAGCACTTTACAATCTGGTCGCTCTTTTCAGGGTAATCTGGAAGATCGACATCAAACAAGTCACCATACTTGTCTATCACCTCTATCGCACCCTTCAGGTAGTATGGATTCTTATTATGTAACGCCCCGCTCCCCCTCAACATTCCCCAGCTGGAAAGATACCCCCAAAGTGTCATAACGCTTTCATTGATGTTTTCCGGACTGGAAGCCACGCCTTTATGGCTCCGGAAATAATTGTGGCAGATGTCAAATGACAGGAAGCGGGCGTTCGGATCATTATTATGACCGCCAAAATAATCATTGATATAATCCATATTCAGTAAGATTTAATTAAGGTCAACGAATTAATTCTCAATAAGTAAAGGGCTGACACACAATCGTATCAGCCCTAAAAGAACTTTTATTACAGCCTATACATAATGCCACAAGAGGACTCATAGTTCCTTGGGCAAGAACTCATAGCTATGTTCACGCTCTTTTTTGAAACACGAAACTTTTTCATTGCTTTTAATTTTATGAAACTTAATTTTTCTCCGCACATTACAGGAGGCGGAGACTCTCCTATCTTTCTTTCACCAATGATTCTCGGATCTTTGCGATGAAGCAGTTGTCCGTGCTGTAGTTCTCCGGGACACCTTTCTCCGTGTAACTCTGACCGATGCACCTGTTGCAATACCGGCAATAGCTTTCTTTCCCACATCTGTCACTATCCTTATACCTCAAGGAGCGTACACGGTTCAGTTCCTTGGACTCTTTCCAAATCGCAGCCAAAGGAGCGTTCTTGACATTGCCGCATTCCAGACTAAAAGCTATACATGGAGAAACAGCTCCGTCTGGTTTGATGTTGAAACTGTCAACTCCAGCCCCGCAGAACTGCATTTCCGGAGTTCTGTCCTTTATCCTTCCCGCCCTGCTGCCTTCCGTTGACAACGGAATCATAGGATCAGCTAGCACTGTCCTGAAATCATCCTCAGTCAGTCTCAGATTATTGACAGCATACTCAACCCCATCAATGCTGGATGTGATGTTGACCTCAAACTCCGGAACGGCATTATGTGAAATGGCGAAATCATACACCGCCTTATAGGAATCTTTGTTTATCCTCATTATCGGGCACTTGATCGTCATCCCAACCCCGTCCGCACACAACCTGTCCGCTATAGCCTTTGTCTTTTCACAAGACCCTTTGACTCTCGTGACCGACTCGTGCACAGCCGGGTCCACACTGTAAAGACTCAAGCCTATCGTGTGAGGGAAACAGGCCACGACCTGCTCGTATAATCCCGGGTTATTGTATAAGGACTGGCCGTTGGTATAGATGTCAACAGCAAACTTTTTCTTGTGGGCATATTGGAGAATCCTTATAAAGTCCTTTTTCACAAACGGGTCTCCACCCGTGAAAAGCACTTTAGGAACACCCATATCCGCCAACTGATCCAATACAGAGAAATAATCCTCAGTCGCAAGCTCATCATCCGCAACCTTCTTCACCACGCAGTTCTCTCTTGACGAATTGGGGTTATAGCAATGCACGCACATCTCGTTGCATCCATAGGTGAGTTCTATCGACACAGATGAAGGGACACTGTGTTTTTCTATTCTGTCACGATACTCTGTGTCAACGAGTTCAAACACAGATTGTAACTTTTCGGTTCCTGAAGATTTCTTAAGAAATGATTTCTTCGCTTCGACAACCTTGCTTCTCAATACCGTAAGATCTTCCAAAGAAGGAATCTCTTTCACTAATATACGTTGCTCCGCAAGCTCGTCCAAAAACGGATCCAAATCCTCCTCCGAACAACCCAGCCTATCAGCAAGTCTGGCTGCGGAAAACGCCTGATTATATTCTTGCTCCAGCAAAAGTTCCATCAAATCCGCGGTGTCCTCTTCAAACAAGTATGTCTCACCAGCAAGATTATTGAATATTATGGCCAAACGTTCCTCTTTGTTATAGCGTCCTGCCATCCACTCAGGAAGCATATATGTATTCATTCTCATTTACCAATCCGATTTGACGATTCCAATGTTATCAGTTCCAGTTTCAGGCTGTCAGAATCGGCGGTCACGCACAACACAAAAAAGCACGAGCCTAATGGTCTCATACTCTCGGTTTGGCTCTGGACGGGCCGTGCAATGAATAGGATTCCTCGACTCGCGCTTTTGCTATGGTGTGGGAGAAACCCAACGATAGCCAACGCGGGGCGATAACCGTTATTCCCATTACACTTTTGAATTGTCCAGATTCAACCGAAGGAATAAAAGCTAAGCGCTCTCTTATGTAAAACGTATCACCGGCGCATCAATCCGCCTGATACATTCACAAAGTTAGTAAAAAATCCTATTCATTGCTTATACCCGTCTCTAATATTTCATTAATTATTTTCAGTCATAAAACGCAGTCTTCTCCTCTGTGTCACTCTATGACCTTCAACCTTTCAGCATCGAAAAACCTGTAAAAACAGCTCCCCTTTGCTCGCCCAACTTCCTTTCGAAGCCTTTGCCTCAGCCTCAGATTTGTTCCATCCAATCATTGCATGAATATATTAATAGGTTATTTTCTCACAACCATATACGAAAAAAGGCATCCTCATTAGAAGATGCCCTCACACTATTAATGCTGTCGCGAATTTAGCGGAAAATATTCAAACTTCCAAAAATATTTCAGTTATCAAATGGCGGTTATCAAATGGCAATAAGTAAGAAGCTGTTTTTGATTTGTTTGTTTTAAGAGAGAGCCGTGGCACCTAAAGTGTTAATAATGAATGGAAAGAGTAAAACTCGTGGAGGTGTTTTTGGTACCACAAACCTTACTTAATTCATTAACTGACAACATGTTATCCGCCACGCCTTTGTCGGTGCACCGTCTTGTTGAGTGCCTTAAATCAGAGACCTTGGAGGCACTTATGCAAATGCTACCGATCAGACCGCGACGGGGGCCTTGATGGCGGGCCAGGGGTCGTAGCCTTCTAGGGTGAAGTCCTCGTACTTGAAATCGTAGAGGTCTTTGACATCGGGGTTGATGCGCATTGTCGGGAGCGGGCGGGGCTCACGGGTGAGCTGCTCACGAACCTGATCGAAATGGTTCAGGTAGATGTGGGTGTCGCCTGTGGTGTGGATGAACTCTCCGGGCTTCAGGCCACAGACCTGGGCGATCATCATAGTCAGCAACGCATAGGATGCAATGTTGAACGGGACTCCGAGGAAGGTGTCGGCGCTGCGCTGGTAGAGCTGGCAGGAGAGTTTGCCTTCGGCCACGTAGAACTGGAACAGACAGTGGCAAGGCGGAAGAGCCATCTTGTCAACCTCTCCGGGGTTCCAGGCGGTTACGAGCATTCGTCTGGAATCAGGATTGTTCTTGATCATATTCACGACCTGTGTGAGTTGGTCGATCGAACGGCCGTCAGGCGTTGGCCAAGAGCGCCATTGGTGGCCATAGACCGGGCCGAGGTCACCGTTCTCATCGGCCCACTCGTCCCAGATGGAGACACCGTGATCCTTGAGGTACTTGATGTTGGTGTCGCCGGAGATGAACCAGAGAAGTTCGTAGATGATGGATTTGAGGTGAACCTTCTTGGTCGTGAGAAGTGGAAAACCTTTGGAGAGGTCGAAGCGCATCTGGTAGCCGAAGACGCTTTTGGTGCCTACACCGGTGCGGTCGTGTTTGACAACTCCAGTCTCCATTATATGGCGCAGAAGATCTTGATACTGTTTCATTAGCGAATATTTTCAATTATCACGTCACCTCGATGCTTCGACAGGCTAAGCAACCGAAGGCAAAGCGGCTGGCATTTCTATGGTCACTTCGACAGTCTCTGTGACCGAAGTGTGTAGGCTCTGTGACTGAAAAAGGCTGGTCGCTGAGCCTGCCGAAGCATACCAGCCTTGTATCATTTTATAAAAAACACCTACTTCCTTACCGAGAACGCCCAGATGATAGCCTCGCTGAA
>DCMG01000028.1:9912-13374 GCA_002321335.1 Bacteroidales bacterium UBA1628
GGACAGTGCTGGCACTCGATGGCCACACCTTCGTAGTCATGGTAGCCACGACCGCACTTGCCGGCCGGACATCCCTCAAGCCAGTTGCCTGTGTAGATCTGCACGGCAGGCTGGGTGGTCAGCACCTCAAGCTGACGGCCGCTTTGAGGAGAGTACAACTGAGCCGCAGTCTGAAGCTGGCCAGCCTCATAGTCATTGATCATAAAGCAGTTGTCATAGCCCTTGCCGTAATTCAATGCCGGGAAGTCAGCCTTGATCTCAGCCCCGATCTTCTTGAACTCCCTGAAATCCATAGGAGTGCCGGCGACAGGGTCAGGCTCCCCTACCGGAATCAAGGTCTCGTCTGTCGGCAGATAAACCTCGGCGTTGAGTTTCAGCTCGTGGTCAAGAATATTCCCGTTGCCCTCGCCGTTCAAATTAAAATAGGCGTGGTTGGTAAGGTTGACGACAGTTGCCTTGTCGGTCTGAGCCGTGAAAGTCAGTTTCAAAACATCATCTTCGCTCCATTCGTAGTGCGCAACGACCTTCAGATTGCCAGGATATCCAGCCTCGCCGTCCTGAGAAAAGTACTGGAACTCAACAGCATCACCCTCGATACGGCTGTCCCAGACCTGATTCTGGAATCCGTCCGGACCGCCATGCAGATGGTTAGGGCCGTTGTTGATCGGCAATGAATATTCCACCCCGTCAAGCGTGAACTTTCCGAGGGCTATGCGGTTGGCATAGCGTCCAGGGCACTTACCAGCACAAGGGCCGTCTCCGAAATAATCCTCCGGCTTTGTGTAGCCCAAAACCACATCCGCGATCTTTCCGTCCTTGTCCGGCACGGCGATCGAAACGATTCCGGCACCAATGCTTGAAAGACGTACGAACGCACCTCTCTCATTCTCAAGAGTATAAAGGAATATCTCCTTTCCGTCAGGGGACGTGCCCCAAAGTTCCTTGGTGATTTTCATATTCAGTGTTATTTTAGATTTTCAAGATATGGCAGGACATTCTCCACAGGAGCGTCCTTCATAATCACTTTTTTCTCTGAATCAAGCACATACAACGATGGAATAGCCCGCACGTTATAGGTGACATCGGAGCGGATCAGATAGCTCTGGTCGTAACCGTTGTACCAGTTCTTAGGATAGACGGAAGCATATTCACGCCATTTATCCAGTTCGTCGTCAATGTAAACGTTGACCACGGCGAGCCTTCCGGAGGACACCAGATCAGCGATCTTCCCGTCCGAAGTCAGGCTTTCGATGATCTCTTTGCAGGCCGGACAGCCTGGATTGGTGAAGAACAGCAGAGTCGTCTCAGCCTTGACGCTGTAAAGTGTGTGCCGTCTGCCGGACAGGTCCGTGAATGTGAAATCAGCGGCAGGAGACCCTATCATATTCAAAGAGCACATTTTGGCATCGTGGTCGTAGGCTGGTTTCATATCAGGATCGACATAATCCGAGACAGCCAGACGTGAGATGTAAGGCAGATAAAGGTCTTCGTTGCGCACCGGGGAGTTCGGGTCGTAGAGGTACTTTGGGACCATCTTCTCGAAAAACTCGAACACATTGGAGGAAGTGTCGGCGGCTTCGAATTTCTCAACCTTATCGAAGAAATCAGCCATGGCCTTCCTGCCGAAATCAATCCCACAGTTTCTTTCAAGAATGGTCACGTATGTTCCCAATGCCTTTTCTACCTCTTCCTCTGAAACACCGTTCACGATGGCGGAATCACACGGATATGACTTGGCCAGAAACTCATTCCAATAATTCGAGAGAACATATTCAGTCGCCTCCTTAGGCTCCGTGATCACGGCAGGCGGCTCCGGCATAGACGGGAAATGATGTGGCTGGAAAGCTGTGGCCTTGCCGCTCCCGCGCCCTCCGCATCCCACCATCAGCAGAGTGCAAAGAATTATCAATGAATATGTCAGCGTGCGTCTCATATCTTAGTCGTTCTTTTCCAGCAGGCTCTGGGAAATGTTGATGATGAAGTCACCCATCTTCTCAAGCTCCTGCACTATGTCGATGTAGAACACACCGGTCTGGTAGTTGTAGCCTTCCTTCTCGATGTTCACGATGTGCTCCTCACGCAGACTGTTGCGGTACTCATTGATGTTGTACTCCGCATCCTCAGCGTTGGAGATGTCCTTTAGGAAGAGCGCCGGAGAGCTGAGGTTATCGGTCATAGCCTTGAAGGCCACGTCCAAAAGATCGAGCATCCTGTCAAGCCTCTTGATCATCTCGTCGTCAAACGTCTTGCCGTGGTCAAGGGCACGTTTCATCATCCTGCCGATGGCCTCGCCGGAGTCTCCGATGCTTTCCAGCTCACCGATCACCCTGTACATTGACTTGATTCTCAATGCGGAGACCGCGCTGATGTCGCCCTTGGACACCTCGTTCAGATAGGATGCGATCTCATATTCAATCTTATCTGTGATGCTCTCGTACTTGACGAGCTTCTCGTTGACGGGTTCCAGTTCAGACTGGGTCTTCGCGCTCACCGCGCCACGGATGAAACCGACCTCGCGGCAGCATATTTCCGCGAAATGGATAATCTCCTGCTTGGCCTCATCGAGGGAAAGTTCCGCCGTGGAGAGAGGTCCGCCCTGGATGAACTTGAGGCGATAGACCTCTTCCTCGCCCTTAGGGGTAGGTATAATCCTGTTGACGGCCTTGACGAGCTGAGGGATGAACCAGACAAGGATCAGGGTCGTGGAAAGGTTAAAGACTGTGTGGAGGATGCATATTCCGTAAAGCATCGAGTTCTGCTGATCCGGTGAGAAACTTCCCGCGGCGGTGGTGCCATCGAACAGGGTTACAGGATTCTCGAAGCCAATCGCGGTGGTCATCAACGCTATGATTTTCATCAACGGGTTGAAGAACACCAACGCCAGCACGACACCGATCACATTGAAAAGAGTGTTGGCTATGGCGGTTCGTTTTGCCGAATAGTTCGCCACGGCGGCGGCGATGTTGGCGGTGATGGTGGTTCCGATGTTGGCACCAAGAACCATCGCGGCGGCCATCTCGAAGTTGATCCAACCGTTCGCCACGAAGACCATCGTCAACGCCAGAGAGGCGCTGGAGGCCTGTACGATCACGGTGATCAACGCTCCGACGAGGGTGAATATAATCACAGAGAAGAAGCCGTAGCTCGTAAGGTTCTTCACAAGTGCCAGAACCTCAGGATATTGATTCAAATCCGGCACTGAGTCCTTCATCGTTGCGAGACCAATCAGCAGGAACGCGAATCCGATGATGAACTCTCCGATGTTGCGGTTCCGGTTGCTCTTGAGAGTCATCATAAAGAAACCCAGGGCGATGAACGGAACGGCGAACGCTCCTATATCGTAACTGAATCCGAACAAGGAAATCATCCACGCTGTGAGCGTTGTTCCGATGTTGGCTCCCATAATCACGCCTATGGCGTTGCCCAGAGCGAGCAGACCGGCGTTGACCATGCTGACGACCA
>DCMG01000007.1:0-2265 GCA_002321335.1 Bacteroidales bacterium UBA1628
AGACCAATCCGGTACTAATATACTAGATTAATTCTCGTTATAATTCTTTTTGACATCTTCTTTTCGGTGCTGTCGGTTTATCCTTATACTCGTTGAAAACTACCACATTTTCTTGAAAGGATAGTGCGAAAACACTTTCATCAATATGTCCGTTCCAGACCATAGGGTCTGAAACGTTGTAAAGGTAGCAATATTTTCGGACTTTCAGCATTTTTTTCTTCTGAGGCTTGTTTCCGTGGGTCTTGTTGTCTCGTTCTGTTGACTGATGCGTTTAATATTGTCTTAAGAACTTAAAACCAAGCGCTTTTCGTGTGCTTGGTAACCGGCTCTGGAATGCTGGTGAATTTATTAATGTCAATAACTGTCGCACGGGAGTGCGCTTTCCCTGTCATGCTCTCCACTTCGGTTTGACGAGCGGTGTGGCAGAGCGTAGCCTTGTGTATTTTCATATTCATTCCCATTGTATGTTGCTTTTGCCATTAATGCTGCGTTTCCGGAAAGGTAAACTGTGATTGGGGAAAAAGAGTATTTTTCCCTTCTTGAATAATCACCATTTTATTGAATAACTTTTGCAACGAATAGGGCATAAACGCATTTGGCTCCATTCTGAATGAGCAAATCTCCTACTTCCTGAAGATCTTGGCCCGTTGTATAGACCCCACCAATAAGAAGGACGTTCTTCCCGTTCACGCGCTTTTTGTTGCACTGGTAATAGCGCGTGTGGGTGATAGGGTCCGAGTCGAATTTGAGCGTTACGCCATCCAGAAATACTGGACATTGAAGCGATGTAGACAGCCTTTCTGCCATATCGCCAAACCTAAGGATAGTCTTAGCTCCAGTCGTTCCTGGCGCAAAGCACACCATGTCGATGTGCATGTCATTGACAAGTTCTCTTGTCTTGCTATCAATCTCTGTAAGAAGTTCGGAGGAGACATTGCCGGTCATAAACTCCTGAATGGTGTCTCTGTCATGAACCTGATCTGCTGAAGGAGTTTTAACGGACTTGGGATAATAGCCCATCAAGTAGCTGAAATTGTACATATTTCTATTCGTTGTCTTACATCACATATTCCATAACATAGTCGCGGATCCGCTTGCGCAGAAATTCCGTATCCTCTGTCTCTTGGATGACAACCTCATTGGCCATGAAAAGGATGAATCCTCTGACAGGTTCAAGTGAAAACACTTTTGCGTCTATGCGCCAAAAGCCGTCGCCGATGGGCTCAAATTGGTCTTTGCTAACGTTGGCAAACATTTCACAGAAGAAAGACATCGCCTTCAAAGTCATGTCAAGGCAGATATGGTAGTCGGCACCCATATAAGTCCAATCAAAGATATCTGTCTTCGCTGCTACGTGCTTGTCTTCGTTCTTCCAGGAATCTTTCGTTACCCGGATGCTGGAAATACGGGACAACTTGAACTGACGGACAGCTCTCTTGTCCAGATCATAGCAGATGATTGCCTCGTGATTGCGAACGAACTCATACGGCTCGACATGCCGATCACCGATGGAGTTACTGTTTGCCGAATAGTATCCGTAGAGCACAACCTGCCTTTTGTCCTTTATGGCCTTGACTAAATCCTCTTCAAAACGGACTTCCTTGCTGATGCTCTTCAAATTCTGCTTCCTAATGAGAATTTGGTCCTCATCCATTTTTTTGCATTCCTCACCATCGCGCTGATAGGCAATACCATTGAGATAAACGACGCAGTAACGAGAGGGTCTCACATTGATTACAACCACATTTTCATTCTTTGTGGGTTCAATGTGGATGCATTCGTTAATGAAGAGGGATACATTCTCATTGCAGGCATCGAAAATCCGATGGATCTCGCGCTTCACATATCGACGATAGATCTCCTGATCATTAATCGGGATATGGCAAAACGTGGTGTTCCTTAAATGCCAGAATATATCACGGGCGACACCATAATAAATGTTACCTTCCTTTTCCGGATATGCCTTACCGGTCGTAGGATCGACACCAATATAAACTTTGCCGCCATCAGCATTGAGGAATGCGCAAATCTTACGGCAGATTTCAAGTTTCTGGTCCGTATAGTTTGCCTTCTGCGGAGTTTCCAGAAAGGAAGACTTAAACTCGATATGATGGTCTTCCACACCAAAATAATCGGGATCTTCTTTCGGAACAACCTTTTTCTCAATAATGACGGGTTTCTCAATGACTTTCTCGACAACAACCTCTTTCTCCACTACAACCTCTTTGATCACTTCCTTCTCAACCACGACAACTTGAGGTTTTT
>DCMG01000007.1:2295-12457 GCA_002321335.1 Bacteroidales bacterium UBA1628
AGGTTTTTCTACTACAGTAATGGAGGTCGCAATAAAACGCTGGGCAAACACGTTGGCGAAAAAGGGAAGCTTCAGGTCGTCCCAATTATATCCATAAGATTCTATGCTGGAACCATCGTCCTTAAGAACTTTCTTTACGGTCCTTAATTCCGTCTTGTAATCAGGGGCCATATTCTCCAGGAGCATCTCAATGGAAAGCATTATGCGGGTAATAATATTATCGGAGGGGGCAGCGAGAGTGAAAGCAGCCAAGTTCCTGCAATAGTCATTGTAAACAGACTTGTCTTCGGTTCCAAACAAATAATCTTTGTCCTCCAGATTCTGAAGAATGGAGGCGACCTTGGACCTCAGCTCATTTAGCGCGTGCTTGCGGACTGACTCTTGACTCTTGTTGCCTGACAGAATGTCAAACAGTGTTGCGTCGACGCGCATCCTATCTTCCATTGCTTTGCCGAGCTGATCGAATGATTTGAGTTTATTGCACATAATGTTTATCGTTATTTCTGCCACAAAGGTCTGAAGAATGAAAAACAAAAAATATCATTCGGAACAACAAAAGAAAAGTTGCGATTTATTCGCATTATGTAGGATTTATATAAAATATACTGATAATAAGCTATTTTAACATTAATTTCGGCATCGATAAAAATAACGACTTGTGCCTAAATTATGTTTTGTTATGATATTATTGTAACTTTATTGCGATAATTATTCTTCATATGGCCAGTATAGAACTAAAGAAAAGTGTATGCAGGATACTTACAGATCTTGTAAAATCTGATAATGTCATATCCGTAGACGAAATGGAAGCCCTAGAAAATGCTGCGAAAGCCTATGGACTCACAAGGGAAAACTATATTGAAAGTTACGCGATGTCTCTGGCCGATGCTGCCGCTTATGTTGCTATTCAAAAACTGCATGTCAGAGAGCGGTTTGTAAAGTTAATGGAAAGTTGTGCTCTTAAAGACGGAGAGTGCTGCCGCGAGGAAGCTCTATTGATCAGTTCCATTGAGATTGCGAATGCAGGCAAGGGTAGGATTCTCTCAATGCCGCTTAAAAATCGCCCAATCCTGTCGTCACAGATTCTTTTCGTTGACTCGACTTATAATCCCAAAAAGAATGAGCTGGACAGAAACTATGACGAGATGAACAGAATAGTTGAAATGGCTGGGTTCGAGCTCATCTATGTGCCAAAGGTCGCGATGGATTTTAAGGTTATGAAGAGGAGTGAAGATATAAAGAGGCTTCTATCAATCGTCAATCCCACTTTGAGTGAAAGCTCCCTTGTAAACAAAGTGATGTCCCTGCAGAATATGGATTCAAGATATTTCTATCTTCAGGTATTGAATGGCAAGTTGCAAATGGACATCACGATTCTGCGGCCATCTTGGCTTATTAGACTGCCCAATAGCGTGGTTAGTGGTATGGGTTATGCAAACTATCTATGCTTTGATGTTGATATGAACGCCATAAAGGAGCAACTAACAGCGTTCATGGAAGAATTGAACAAGCGTCAAAACCCTTATACAGTCCTTGTCAATCGTCATACGGACCGTTCCAAGGATTTCCTTTATAGCGGTTTCCATAAGACACTTCTGGACGTTATGGCCTCGGATAAGACTGAGCTTTGGGAAGTTAGGGTATATGTCCGTGCCGGAGTTAACCTCGTTGCGGACAAGTCGGGACCAAGGAAGAAATACTCCGTTGAGATTTGCAAAGGCCGCGCCACATATCCAGTCCTTATTAACGGACGCGAAGCTGCTTTCTATCTGCTGTTGCTATGTGGCTCCGCTAGTTCTCAAAGAGGAATCGATTTTGAATATGACCGTGAGAAAAGCAGAACTGTTCAATCGCAATTCGTAGAGGCTTATAAATTGGTCAGCAATCGGGAAGAACACTTTCCGGACATAACACTTTCATCCACGTTCCGCCCGATCAAGGCCAAAGTCATGAAGGGACTGGGAGAGTGTGGGATAAAAGGCGAACTTCACCTCTTTAAACCGACAAAGATAGGGAAGAATACATATTACATCCCGGTTAATCCAGAAAATGTCAAAATAATCAGCAAGGAAGGTTCAACGCCATTATTAAATTCAACTATATACCAGACTTTTTGCAGGCTGTCTAATGAAGGTAACAATATCGCAGTTGACTAGCATAGCACGTGTAGTTGCATAACAATAATATTGCCGTCACACCTTTTCATCATCTGCAGGCTCGCTGCCGCTGGCATTATTTGCGTGAACTAACATATACTGGGCGACGACAGCCGAATTTTGAGAATATGTCGGCATAAAAAAACGTACTGAGTACGACGTGATGCCTATGGATAATGCCGACTATGGTTTCCGGTTCGGTTCCATAGTATGTATACGGACCGTACTTTGCATTGCACATAAGAGCACCTTCTGGGGTACCAAACAATTGGAGGAACCTGATTGGTACACAAAAGGCATCTATGAGGTACCGAGCTGGCTGATGGTGACAGAAAGGCCGAGATACCTTTCATATGCGTTACACGAAATCCTTACCTATAGGTGAATCCCCCGCTCGACCCAAGAATTTTAGTAACGTGCAAAATTCTGGTTGAGCTGGGGATCACCTATCCTTAAGGTTTCATTTACCTAAAATTTCGCTTCGGCGCTTCGGCAAGCTCAGCGACCGCAAGTTCGACATCAGGCAAACACGTTGACAGCAGCGGTCGGTGAGCCTGTCCAAAACACGAACTAAGCGATCAAGGGCCAAGAGTCACTAAAGACTCTCTATATTCTTCTCGTTGAAGAGGTTCTTGCCCTCGGCCGTGTAGGCGTACTCGATGCGGTCGGCGTAGTGCTTCTCGACCTTGCCGCGCACAATCTTCATCGTGCTGTTCACCAAGCCGTTCTGCTCGGTGAAAGGCTCAGGGAGCACAGCCACGGCGGCAGGCAGCCACCTCTCCGGGAACATACCCTCGTGCGAGCCACCCTTCTTGTAGGAGTCAATCTCCTCCTGAATCTTCTTCAGCATCGCCTCCTTACCCTCACGCGAAGCCGGATCCAGACCCTTCGAGGAAACATATTCCTTAAGAGCATCCTTCGCAGGAACGATCAGCACGATCGTGTAAGGGTCCTGATTGTTGTGCAGGATAACCTGCTCGATGTACTTGGAGCCGTCGGTCAGGGAGTCCTCGAAACCTTCCGGGCTATACTTCTCGCCGTCAGAGGAAATCAGCAGGGACTTGAAACGACCGACAACGTAAAGATATTCAGAATCATACATATACCCCATATCGCCGGTATGCAGCCAACCGTCACGGAGAGCCTCGGCGGTGCCCTGAGGGTTCTTCCAGTAACCGGCCATAACGTTCTCTCCACGGACGACAATCTCACCCTTGGTGCGGAGCGGAACCTCCTTGCCGTTGTCATCGCAGATCTTGATGTCAAGCGGTTTCACCACGCGGCCGGAAGAGCCGAACATCGCATGCCCGGCGGAGTTGGCGGAAATGATCGGTGTTGCCTCAGACACACCGTAGCCCTGGAACATAGGGATGCCGATGGCGCAGAAATATTTCTGAAGCTCAATGTCCAGGAGGGCGCCACCGCCGACAAAGAACTCCATCCTGCCACCGAATCCCTCACGGACTTTCTTGAATATGATCTTGTCGAACAAGGCCATCAGAGGTTTCTTCCAAAGCTGGAGGATGCCGCCACGGTTGTAATATTCCTTATTGTAAGAGATTGCGAGGTTGAGGGCGTAGTTGTAGAGTTTCTCAACCTTTGGGCCCTGCTTGTGGATGGTGGTCTCGACGTTCTTCTTGAAGTTGCGGGCGAGCGCAGGGACGGACAGCATCACGTGCGGGCGAGTCTCCTTGATCGCTATAGGAATATTCCTGAGCGTGGCGAGCGGATTTGCTCCGACCGGAACGGTGGCGATGCTGCTACAGTAGGACATCATCGTGTAGAACCCTGCCACGTGCGCGAAACAATGGTCCAAAGGCAGGATTATGAGCATCGTGGAATCCGGCTTGACTCCGATCACGGAATGCGCCTGCTCCACATTCGCCGTGTAGTTGCGATGAGTCAGCAGAACACCCTTAGGGTCGGCTGTGGTGCCGGACGTGTAGCTGATCGTGGCGTAGTCGTCTGGCTGCACGGATTTGTAACGCTCCTCGAACTCGGCCTTGTGCCCGAAGAGGTAGCTGTCACCAAGAGCCTGCACCCATTCCATCGAGACTTCCTTTGCGTTTGCCGCAGGGGTGTCATCCAGCACGATCACCTTCTCCACGCAATCCAGCTGCGAGATTATCCTGCGGATTTTCGGAAGCTGCTGGCCGGACACTATCACAAACCTTGATTCAGAATGCAGGATCCTGAAAGTCAAGTCATTGCTTTCCTCAAGTTTTATGGAAAGAGGCACATTAACGCCTCCGGCATAAAGGATTCCCAGCTCAGCGAGAATCCACATGTTCCTGCCCTCTGAGAGAAGAGAGACCTTGTCACCCTTGCGAAGCCCCATGGCCATGAGTCCGGCCCCGATTCGGTAGCCTTCCTTGCGGGTCTGCTCGAATGAAGTCTCGGTCCACTTCCCGTCCACCTTCTCGCGGAGGAACACATGGGAAGAGAACTCGTGGGTGTACTTCTCCACGAATTCGATTATTGTCGGTCTTGTTGCTGACATATTTATTAATTGTTAAAATCTTTGAAAATCCACGGCGACTTGTCTTTGCCGCTTACCAGCCTGATTATTCGTCTATCTGCCTGACCTCCGGGAAAAGGCCGAAAAGTTCCGCGTCGATCTTGTCGGTCACGGTCTGGAAGTCTTCCGGACGATTCTCGAACTTGATGTTGTCCACATCGATGACCAGAAGATGTCCGTCATATTTGGAGATCCAATCGTCATAGCGTTTGTTGAGGCCGGTGAGGTAGTCGATGCGGATGCTGCTCTCATATTCCCTGCCCCTCTTCTGGATCTGCGCCACGAGATTAGGAATCGTGGATTTCAGGTAGATCAGCAGGTCCGGCTTGCTGACAAGAGACATCATCAAGTCGAAGAGATCCGAATAGTTCTCGAAATCCCTTGTGCTCATCAGCCCCATGTCGTGCAGGTTCGGGGCGAAAATCCGGGCGTCCTCGTAGATCGTCCTGTCCTGGATGATGACATCGCTGCATCTTGAGATGTCCACGACATCCTTGAATCTTTTGTTCAGGAAATATATCTGGAGGTTGAACGACCAGCGCTCCATGTCAGCGTAGAAATCGGAGAGGTAAGGGTTGAAGTCAACCGATTCGAACTTAGGAGTCCAGCCGTAATGGGCCGCCAGCATCTTTGTCAGCGTGGTCTTGCCACTGCCTATGTTGCCTGCTATCGCGATGTGCATATCATTGATGTTTATTCTGTTCCGTTATATTACACAGGAAACGTTCATATTCAGAACAATTCCCTACAAAAATAACATTATTTTTCCAATGGGAAAAGCCCGTAGAGTTCCGCGTCAATGCGGTCGGTGATGGAGGCGAAGTCTTCGGGGCGGTTCTCGAAGTCGAGATCGTCCGCCTCGATGGTCAGGACCTTGCCGTCATATTCATTGATCCACTTTTCGTAGCGGTCGTTAAGGCCGCTGAGATATTCAAGGCTCATGGTCTGCTCGTAGCCGCGGCCGCGCTTCTGGATTTGCGCCACGAGGTGAGGCACCGATGACTTGAGGTAAATCAGCAGATCCGGCTTGCGGACAGTCGAGGCCATCACGTTATAGAGATCCATGTAGGTCTCGTAGTCGCGCTTGGTGAGGTTGCCCATGGCGTAGTTGTTGGCCACGAAGATGTGCACGCCCTCGAAGAGGGTTCTGTCCTGTATGATGACATCCTTGCTTCTGGCTATCTCCAGCACGTCCTTGAATCTCTGGGCAAGGAAATACGTCTCCAGATTGTACGACCAGCGGGGAATGTCCTTGTAGTAGTCCTCCAGATAGGGGTTGTAGGTCACCGACTCGTACTTCGGTGTCCATCCGTAATGGGCGGCGAGCATCCTTGTGAGGGTGGTCTTGCCGCTGCCTATGTTGCCTGCTATTCCTATGTGCATTATATTTCTCCGTTAATCTCGATTCCGTCTCCGTCCCAATCCATGTCTTCCTCCGGCTCGTTGAACGGCTGTAGGAACGGGTTGTGGGTACGCTCGTCAGCGATTGTGGTGCGATGCCCGTGGCCCGGGAGCACATCCACGTCACCCGGCAGGCCCATCAGTTTGTCCATCACACTGATGATCTCCCTGTCATAATCTCCGCCAAGATGGTCAGTACGACCGATCGTGCCGGCAAAAAGTGTGTCGCCGCTCAACAGCACCTTGTCCGCCTCGCAGTAATAGCAGACGCAGCCCGGCGTGTGCCCGGGAGTGGTAATCACCTTGAACGGAGCACCCTCTAGTGTGTCCAGAGTCTCCCCGTCCCAGATGTCAACAGTCTTAATCTGAGAAGAATCCGGAGCCGTCAGCCCGAAATCCCTCACGGCGTTCTGGTTGTGGTCCAGCACGATCTTGTCCTCCGGCGACATCAGCACCGGCACTGAATACTCCTCAACAACCTTCAGCACGCCATGCACGTGGTCAAAATGCCCGTGGGTCAGCCACACAGCCTTGGGCTTCAACCCCTCAGCAGCGATAAACTCCTTGAGTCTACCAAACTCCTCCTGCCAATAACATCCAGGGTCCACAATCACACAATTTCCTTCCGCATCCCAAAGCACGTAGCAATTCTCTCGGAAAGAATTGAATATAAATGTCTTGATGTTCAGTTGATGGTTCATATTTTATTAGTTATCAATGAAGTTTGTTGCGGTTCGGGTCAAATAAAGCCAGTTGAGCCTCGTTCCTGGACCAATAATCATCGTATGACACGTGCCCATCCTTTTTCAAAGGAGACGAACATTCTTCTTTGTATTGGATATATTCATTTATCGCTTTACCCACAAAACGAGCCAGATTCACAGGAACAGCGTTACCTATCATCTGCTCCTTATCAGTCTTGTTCCCGATAAAAACAAAATCTTCCGGAAACGTCTGAACACGGCTGCGTTCTTCAGTCGTCAATGGACGTATCCCGGCCAAAGACTTCACGGGGTCTCCCGGATGGAGTTTATACCCCTTAGGCATAGGACGATTCACACCTCTTATCGTCGGACTAGGTTCATAAATACTGAAAATGCCACGACGGATATAGCTCCTCGGGTGTCTGTAGTAATATTCAAAATCGATGCTGTTTCCAAAATACTCTGCCACAGTCAATGGCTTATCCGCAAGGTTTATCTCGATGAAAGGCAGCATAAAACCATCCTCCTCTCCCAACTTCCCTATCATAAAGAAACGCTTGCGGGCCTGTGGGACTCCGCACAAACTTGCATCAAGGACATATTGGGTCATTCCGTACCCGGTGTCTTTGAATATTCTTTTGGCTTCCGTCAATTTATTGGTCTTGACAATACGGGCGACGTTCTCCATCACAAACCACTCAGGATGAACCTCCGCGATAATTTTCGCATAACTGACGGTCAAGTTGCCACGACCATTATCCTCATTTCGCTTTCCTGCCGAAGAGAAATCCTGACAAGGAGGCCCACCGATAATCATTTCGGGTTCAAATTGAGTCACTGCCCTCACAGATGAATCCACATCGCCCAGGTCTGATTTAATCACCGCGTGACTGAAATTCGCCCTATACACATCAAGAGCCTTGTCCCAATTATCCATGCCGGCCACGACATTGTGGCCAGCCAGTTCAAAGCCCTTGCTCATTCCTCCGCAGCCGCAGAACAAATCCACTACAACCATAACTCCACTAATCAAATAAATCGGGACTATTCACAATCACAGCATCAAAACGTCGCTCAGGGCTTAAAAGATTCTGCCCCCCGCCCAGGATGATGTTCTTGATTTCATTCTTGCCGATGCGAGGATGGGTAAGTTCAGGCGAGTTTAAAAGCCGCCACGATGCTTTGCCGGGGATGGCAAACGCTTTATCATTGGCATTGCCATAAGAGTGATCCTTGACTATCCTGATATAATCAAACGAGTCATAATCAACATAATCCTTAAGCATCAGATAAATCCAAACCAGAGATCTCTGAAAACGCGAGATTTCAGAAGCACTGATGTCTCCGCCTGTATAACACATATGCAGGATGGCAAGGTTTGACCAGACAAAAACATCCAGGCAATCCTCAGACAGCTTTCCGTTTATCATCTTCCATACAGGTTGGACAACTAGCGGAGATTGTTTATTGCTGATCAGTTTAGCGACACTGGCCACAGCTGATTCTATTTTCATATAATGAGGCAGAACCTCACCAGCCTCTCCCCAATGATTGATTTTAGGGACAGTGTTCAAGATTCTGCGCAAAGTGTTCTTGTCTGCGTCCGATTGAAATTGCTCACAAATGCTGCAAGCCAAAAAACAGATTGTCGGAGGCCTTACCACAATCTCACAACTGAATTTCTCCTCTGAAAGTTTTTTTGTTGTGTTGTCAGGCAGCGCGGTTAGTTTTACCTCCAAACCGATAAGATTCTCATTGGTGGCACGGTTCACCATAACAAGATCTATCTTTTCGCGATTCCCAGTGTAATACTTTTCAAATGCTGAGAAACCGGACTCAAAATTATAGAAGGCATCTTCTGAAAGAGGATCTATCCCGTACAAATCCGCACCGGATATATACTTATGAGCCAAATTATTACCCTCATCAACACAAAGGTATACCGGTTCAATTCCCTTGTCAGACATATATGCGACAAGAGAAGCCGGAAAAGAACTATTGAATATATTCTTTCCCCAATTAGCCTCTTTAGTGTAATCCCTGCTGGAGTGTTTCTGTCCGAACAGGCCTGGTTTAGCGTTTTCCTTCATCCTCATACAGCACAAATCAACAAAGGAAGTTTAAAACTTTGTTTAGAAACAAAGATACATATTTTCGTTAAATTTGCGGAATAAAGCGGAAATGATGAGCAAGAAAGAATATATCGAGATCCGGGGGGCGGAAGCGCATAACCTCAAGGGAGTGAACGTGGATATTCCCAGAGGGGACTTGGTGGTCGTGACGGGACTTAGCGGCAGCGGGAAATCCTCGCTGGCGTTCGACACAATCTACGCGGAGGGGCAGAGGCGGTACATGGACACGCTCTCGACCTACGCCAAGCACTTCATGGGAGTACTGGAAAAGCCTGAAGTTGAGAGCATCACGGGGCTGAGTCCGATCATCGCGATAGAGCAGAAGACAACGGGGAACAACCCTCGCTCGACCGTCGGAACTATCACCGAGATATTCGATTTCCTGCGCCTCCTTTACGCCAGGGCCTCACGGGCATATTCACCGGTCACGGGCAAAGAAATGGTGCGCTACACCGACGCGCAGATCGTGGACCTCATAATGAATGAATATAAGGGGAAGAAGTGCTACCTGCTTGCTCCGCTGGTTGTGGGCCGCAAGGGACACTACCGCGAACTGTTCGACCAGCTCCGCAAGCGCGGCTACACCGATGTCAGAGTGGACGGGAATATCCTCCCGCTGAACGAAGTGGAGGCTCTGGACCGCTACAAGAGCCATTTCATCGAGCTGGTTGTGGACAAGCTCAAGCCTTCGGAGGGTGACGAGAAGCGGGTCCGAGACTCCGTGATGACAGCGCTGAACCTCGGCAAAGGCTCGGTCGCCCTGCTGGAGTTCGGCTCTGACAAACTCCGTCATTTCTCCAAACATCTTGTCGATCCTGATTCGGGAATATCCCTGCAGGAGCCGGCGCCACACTCTTTCTCATTCAACTCTCCAGAAGGCTACTGCCCTCATTGCAAAGGCCTTGGAATGATAGTGGATGTGAACATGGACACGATCATCCCGGACCGTTCTGCCTCGATAGCGGACGGTGGGATAGTTCCGCTGGGGAAGATGCGCGAGACCAAGAAATATGACGTAATCCGCTCCATCGCACGGAAATACAACTTCTCCCTGTACGATCCCATCGACTCGATCCCAGACGAAGCCATCTCACACATAATCTTCGGAAGTGACGAGATGTTCAGGGTAGGAGAAGGGAATATGTCCGAGATGGTGACGTTTGACGGAATCGTGGAGGACATAGATGACAAGATTGTGTGTCCTGTCTGCCACGGGACCAGACTGAACGAGAATGCCTTATGCTTCAAGAT
>DCMG01000155.1:0-3070 GCA_002321335.1 Bacteroidales bacterium UBA1628
GCGAGGAGCACGTGGACAACAACTTCGCACCTCTGAGTCAGGAGCAGGTCAAGGAATATATTCCTCTTCGCGACACCGTCCTGTTCCTTCTGAGGCGTACAGAGAAGATTCTCCAGACCGGTTCCTACAACGAGGTCGATGAGGTCCGCCGCGAGGCCGAGGAGTTGAAGGATTGCCTTGAGAAGGCCCGTGAGGCTCAGATGCAGAGGATGCAGTCCACAAAGGAGAACATCACCGTGGCCTACCTATACCTGAACCTCCTTCAGGAAACCCGTGAGCTCACCAGCTCCCTCCGCCACCTCCTCCGCGCCTCGAAAGGTTTTAGGGAATAGGCACAGGGGATGGTTGCACTGCAAACCCTCCGCGCTTCGCGCTCCGTCCCTCCCAGCCTGGCGGCTGGGGCCCACCCGCTTATAGCCGCGGGTGGCTAAGGTTTGCAGCACCACCATACTCCTGCTTCAATGTAGAAGCCATCTTAACATTAACAAGACATCCTCCCACCCTTTTCGGGCAGGAGGATATCCTTTTATTACGCTGATTGCCAGCTATTTACTTACCCCGGAAACAACAAGAATTGTCGCGCGGCGGGCGGAATCGGAGGCATCCTTGCCGGAATCGCCGAGAGGCTGGCGGAGGGCACGGCTGCAATCAACACCTTGCTTACGAAGATAGTCAAGAACTGTCTCGATGCGAAGTTCGCTGAGCCGCAGGTTGTGTCCGCTGGTTCCTGTAGCCGAAGCCTCTCCGACAACAACAAGTTCCGTTTCCTTCATGCCCTTTAGGCTCTCAGCAAATGAGTCAAGGCTGGCCTTGGCTTCAGGAAGAAGTTTGAAACTGTCATTGGAAAAATGTACGGTAAGTTTTTGGAGAACCTCATTGGCACGGCGTGCCTTCAACCCGGCGTTCTCTTTTTCAAGGGAATCCACCTGGGATCTCAATGATGCGTTCTCGCTACGGGCCGATGCCAGAGCCTCATCCTTGGCCTTGCCGGAAGCCTCGCAGTCCGCCTTGGCGGTCGCGCCGGCCACAGTCATCGCAGCCAATGCGAGCTCTGACTCACGCAGCTTGCGCCCGGCGCTCTTGTAGCCGGACTTTGACCCAAGAATATTCAGTCTCAAGACAACAGAAGCCGTGCCGATCCCCTTGGGAGCGTTGTCGCTACCAAGAAGCCGTTTGTAGTTGCCTTGCAGACCTATGGTCACGACCGGACTCACGTCAAATTCAGCGGACAGCAGCATCGGAACATAACCGATGTTGTAATTATGTCTGGTGTTCACAGCATCCAGCCAGGTGTTTATCGTTTCCTTGTAAGGTTCGCTCCAACGCTCGTGCCCCATCGAGATGTCGTAGGTGTTCCCTTTGGCGAAGATCCAGCCGAAACCGGCTCCCGCATAAAGGTTGAAACGTCTGTCCTGACGGTTTCTCCACAGTTCCATTATGTTGAACTCCAATGTCAGATCAGCAGCGTGATAGTGGGTCCACATCTTTGAATATGCAAGGCCACCGTACCGCTCGGAAAGCGTCCCTTCTCCGACAGGGGCCTCCAAAGGTTGGAACTCAGAGAACCGCTGCTCACGGGCATATTTAGAGAAATCGTAGTTCAGACCCAGACGAATCCACGGACGGATGTTGAACGAGACTCCAGCTCCTATCTCCGGGAATATATTCATACCAGGCGCGGCGTCCACGCTTGACATTCCCAGCCCGTGCACCATCGTGGCGCCGCCCTCCGCATAGAGACTCCAGGTGGAGGTGCGGTAGGCCGCGCTTCCCCGCTCCTGCGCCCCGATGTCGGCAAAGAGGCCTGAGGACAACGCCAATATTATGACTGTCAAATATCTTTTCATAAGGAGCGAATGGTATTAATTATCCTCGACCATTATAAACTGAACGGAATTATCCGGGTAAGAATACGGATTATATTTCAATCCACTGAATCCCCAAACTCCGGTTGAGGCTTTGATCGCTTCTGTCCAATGCTCTAAATAAATTTCATCTGATGCAATCCTGAATGTATCCCTCTTACCCAGAGGTTCCTTCATCTTAATATTCTTACCAGCTGCTCTACTACCTATTTGCACGCGGAAATTGTAATAAGCGCTTTTATAGACTTTCTTCATATAATAACATATATGGCCATCTATAGAGGTATAACTTGGAGCAGTGTAACCTGGCTGAATATCAATGGCAAGAATCAATTCACTCGTTCCAAGGATAGCATACATAATTCCATCCTTAGACCAAAGAGGCCCATAAAAACTTGTGGTCTCGGAGTCCGAGAATGCGTACTTACCAGAAGGTTGTTCCCAATAAAACTTATATCTATGCGGCAAAGAGAGTGGAATCAACTCCTTAAGAGCCCTTACCATCTCATAGTTCTCGTGATTGGCATTCCAGAAATCGGCGTCAACCATCAAGTAATCGTCACCAACCTCAAGAAGTTCGTCTTTAGTGAAATGGTATGTTGATGTACTGTTGAGCGCGGCCAGGATCAAATCCTGCTTCTGTGTCACATTGATCAGACCCTGTGACAAGGCTTCCTCGATAGCCTCCAGCTTCACGTTAAGCCCCGAAGTAGGCGAGTCGATCGCATTCTTGATAGCCTCCAGTTTCTCGTTGGCCGTCCCGGCTGTCGAGTTCAAGGCATCAATCGCCTTCTTCACAAGGCCGAGCGTGCTATCCTCTCCGACAAGGCCGCTTTGGATCGCCCCCTCGATCGCCGCCAGTTTTTCAGACAATGTATTGGTCTGGCTGACTATCGTCTCGTTGATCGCGTCAAGTTTCTCTTTCATGGTTCCTTCAAGAGACTCCACCGCCTGCTTCACCAAGTCAATCGCATCGGCGTTCTTTACAAAACCGTTTTTTACCGCAGCCCTGATCAGGTTCATCTTCTGTCCCAGTTCCTTTGTCTGCTTGTTGATCGCCTTCCTGATCACATCCAGTTTTGTATCCATTGTTCCCTCAAGGGAGCCGATGGCATCCTCGACTAGGCCGATAGCCGCCACATTGTCAGCGAAACCAGCCTTGATTGTCGCATCGATGAGGTCAAGTTTGCCGGCAAGGGACACAG
>DCMG01000155.1:3105-7913 GCA_002321335.1 Bacteroidales bacterium UBA1628
TGCGGATCGCCTTCCTGACCGCATCCAGTTTCTCTTCAACCGTGCCCTCAAGGGAGTTGACAGCCTCCTTCACAAGGCCGATAGCCGCAGCATTGTCGGCTAATCCAGCCTCGATCGCACCCTCAATAAGGTCGAGTTTGCCGGCAAGGGACACAGTCTGTCTGCGGATCGCCTTCCTGACCGCCTCCAGTTTCTCTTCAACCGTACCCTCAAGGGAGTTGACAGCCTCCTTCACCAGATCGATAGCCGCCGCATTGTCGGCTAATCCAGCCTCGATTGCACCCTCGATGAGGTCGAGTTTGCCGGCGAGGGACACAGTCTGTCTGCGGATCGCCTTCCTTACCGCCTCCAGTTTCTCCTCCACCGTTCCTTCAAGGGAGTTGACGGCCTCCTTCACCAGATCGATAGCCGCCGCATTGTCGGCTAATCCAGCCTCAATGACTCCTTTGATAAGAACCATCTTTGCACTCAATTCCGTTGTCTGACTCTTAATGACGGCCTCTACGGCAGCCAGTTTTTCCTCCACAGAGCCTTTCAGAGACTCGATGGCTGTCTCCACCAAACCAATCGCCTCAGCATTACCGGCAAAGCCAGCGCTGATCGCACCTTCGATAAGAGCAAGTTTTGAACTCAGATCTGTCGCCTGGTTCTTGACCGCTGTCTCCACTGCGGCAAGTCTCTCTTCCACGGATCCGGTCAGTGACTCAATGGCAGACTTCACAAGTTCCGTGGCCTTGACGTTGTCAGCAAGACCGGCGCGTACCGCCTCCTCAATCAGAGTCAGACGTGATCCCAAATCAGCAGTCTGGTTCTTGACCGCAGCCTCCACCGCCGCAAGTTTCTCCTCCATGGAGCCACTCAGTGATTCTATGGCCGACTTCACCAGTTCAATGGCCTTGGTGCTGTCGGTAAAGCCTGCCGTGACGGCTCCTTCTATGAGCACAAGTTTGGAACTCAACTCCATTGTCTGCCCCTTAATGGCCGCCTCCACCGCGGCGAATTTCTCTTCCATGGATCCGGTCAGTGACTCAATGGCCGATTTCACCAATTCCATAGCCTTGGCATTGTCTGCCAATCCGGCCTTGACGGTGCCATCCACCAGCGCCAGTTTTGTTTCCAATGCCATGGCCTGGTTCTTGATGGCGGTCTCGACCGCGGCGAGTTTCTCCTCGACTGATCCTTTCAAGGATTCTATAGCGGATTTGACCAGTTCCAAAGCCTTGGCATTGCCATCAAATCCCTGCTCTGAAGCCTCCTTTATCAGTCCCAACGCCTTCTCGATGAGCGCAAGCTTGGCGTTCAGGTCGGTTGTCTGAACTTTCAACGCACTTTCTATCGCCGCAAGTTTCTCTGCGACTGTGGCTCCCAGCGAACCGATGGCCTCGATGGTCTTTTGAGCCATCTCCTCATATTTCAGCACACCATTCTCATAAGCCTTGTTCAGCAAGTCCATCTTTTGAGAGAGCGTGAGAGTCTGATTCTTAAGAGCCTCCTCAAGGAGTTCCAACTTCTTGGAAATCGTCAACGTCTGATCTTGCAGAGCTTTCACAAGATCGCTGTAGTCATTCGTCACGGTGGTAGTCTGCTGGAATCTGATGTCCGGAGAGTCATACTCACACGAAACAACCGCTGCCATCATCACGCTGGCGGCAAGGAAAACAAGAAATCTTTTCATAAAATCGGGCTTTAGAGGGCTTTCGCCTGTTAATAAACAAAATTCTAATTTCAATAGGTTTGAAAACCTTTGTAAGGTAGGCATTATTTGCAATATTCACAAATCTCGGCCGAAAATTTCTGAAGAACATTCATTTTCATATCAAGCCTAAACAGGCTTACACGGATTTTGGAAGAGTGAAGATGAACTCCAGTCCGCCAGCGACGCCAAGGCGTACTGAGATGACACTGCGGTGGAGCAGGACAGAGTTCTTGACTATGGCCAGACCAAGACCGGTACCTCCCATCTTGCGGGAGCGCCCTTTGTCTATCCGATAGAATCTTTCAAAAAGATGAGGAATATGCTCGGGAGCGACTCCCGGACCATTGTCCGAAAAACTGAACTTATAAAAATCCGAATCCTCAGAAAGGATCTGCACCGTGATGGTCACACCTTCCCCTCCATAGGCGATGGAATTGTCTGTCAGGTTTCTGAATATTGAATACAGAAGTGACGGATTGCCGTTCACAACAACTTCAGGCTCAACCAAAGCCCTGAAAGTCACATGGTTCGCTTCCATCTGCATGGAAACGTCCCTCTGGATGGATTGAAGCAGATCGAGAATATTCACATTCTCAAACTCATAACCTTGAGGAGCGTCATCCAGTTTGTTGAGGGTCGAAATGTCCGCAAGAAGGCTGGACAGACGGCGGCTCTGCGCATAGCATCGCTGGATAAACCGATCCTTTGTCTCAGAATCAATGTCCGGGCTTGAAACAATTGTCTCCAGATAGCCCTGAATACTGCTGACCGGAGTCTTCAATTCATGAGCCACATTCTGTGTCAACTGTCTCTTCAAGCGATTCTTGTCCTCCTCACTGTCGCGAAGTTTGTCGTACATGCCCATCTTTCCCTCCTCGATGGATTCCTTTAGATGGACATACCGCCCTCTCATTGTGACCAATGCAAGAACGAGAAGAACAATGACTATGGATAAAAGAAGCATCATCTCTCTTCGTAAAGATAACCGAATCCATGCCGCGAGACAATCCTGTCACCATATTCCCCAATTTTTTTGCGCAGACGGGTGATGTTGACATCAACTGTCCTGTCTGTGACAATCACATCATCAGGCCAAACTTTTGAAAGAATATCCTCGCGCGGAAACACCTTGCCTTTATTTGTGAACAAGAGCTTGAATATCTCATATTCAATTCTCGTCAACGCAACCACAGCGCCATCCACCGTCACGACCTTCTTCTCATCATCAATGAATATGCCTGGGCACGGGATCTGGCCCGCAGAGGTTCGTCTCAACACAGCCTTCACACGAGAGATGACTTCTCTAATTGAGAACGGTTTGGAAATATAGTCGTCAGCCCCTAGATCGAGTCCTTCGACAGCATCATCCTCAGTGTCGCGCGCGGTTATGAATATCACTGGAATCCCCGCTGTCCTAGGGTCTGATTTCAATTTGCCAGTCAATTCAAAACCTGACATCCCGCCCATCATCACATCAAGAAGAAGCAGGTTGAATGAAGCTATGTCCAACGTCAGGGCTTCCTCTGCAGAATTGGCGGTCACAACCTCATACCCCTCCTTCGAAAGGTTGAATTTGAGAATCGCACAGATGTCCTCTTCGTCATCGACTACCAGAATATGGGCATTCATATTAAAAAAGTTTGGTTTGTTCTGCTAATATAACCACTTTTT
This sequence comes from Bacteroidales bacterium UBA1628, assembly GCA_002321335.1. GTDB lineage: Bacteria > Bacteroidota > Bacteroidia > Bacteroidales > UBA932 > Cryptobacteroides. The sequence goes on from DCMG01000155.1 coordinate 6,473, forward strand.
TCCTAAATTTGGACAAACTACATATATTAATATGCCGAAGATTTCCATACGCGGGGAAAAGATTCCCGCATCACCGATCAGAAAACTGACCCCGTTTTCTGACGCCGCCAAAGCCAATGGGGTAAAGGTCTATCATCTCAATATAGGTCAGCCGGATCTACCTACGCCGGAAAAAGCGTTGGACTCATTGAAGAGCATAACCAGAACGACTCTGGAATACAGCCCAAGTCAAGGGCTCAAATCACTGAGAGACAAGTTAGTAAACTACTACAGCAAATTCAGTATCCATGTAAACTCCAATGAAATCATCGTGACGGCCGGTGGTTCTGAAGCTCTTCTATTGACATTTTTAGCATGCCTGAACCCTGGCGACGAAATCATAATGACTGAGCCGGGATATGCAAATTACCTTTCGTTCGCGGTGACAGCCGGAATCACAGTCAAGACAGTCACATCAAGAATCGAGAATGGGTTCGCACTTCCTTCTGTCGAGGACTTTGAGAAAGCGATAACCGACAAGACCAAGGCCATCCTTATCTGCAATCCCAACAATCCGACTGGCTACCTCTATTCCGAAGAGGAACTCTACAGACTCCGTGACATAGTTCTTAGCCACGACCTGTATCTTTTCTCTGATGAGGTTTACCGCGAGTTCCGCTACACAGACGCACCATACCTCTCAGCACTTAATCTGGAAGGCTTGGAGCAGAATGTCGTGGTGATTGATTCAGTCTCCAAACGTTACTCGGAATGTGGCACCAGAATCGGGATGATAGTCAGTCACAACAAAGAAGCGATGGCTGCCGTCATCAAATTCTGCCAGGCCAGACTAAGTCCACCGCTTCTCGGCCAGATTGTCGCCGAGGCCTCAATCGAAGGCACAGAAGAATATTCAAAACGATGCTACGATGAGTATCTTGCAAGACGAGATTTCTTCATAGCAGGTCTTAACAAGATACCAGGGGTTTACTCACCAATGCCTAACGGAGCGTTCTACACCATAGCGTCATTGCCAGTAGACAACGCCGAGGATTTCTGCGCATGGTGCCTTACTGACTTCTGCTACAAAGATGACGGAACACCGGAAGGCTTCACTGGCGAGACCATTATGATGGCTCCTGCCGCCGGATTCTACAGTACGCCCGGCTTAGGGAAAAATCAGGTCAGGATGGCGTACGTTCTCAAAACAGCAGATCTCGGACGTGCCCTCTTAATTCTAGAAAAAGCTCTGGAAGCATACAAGGAAAAGTAAAAGCCTGATGAGATAAAATACTCCGGAAAGATTGACTTTTTTCCGGAGTATTATCATGTTTGTCAATGTCAGAAGGGATAGAACAAACACAGGGGCAACGATAGTTACATCCGCTGTGTCTGAGCACACAAGGGCCGTGGACAGCGCACAAAAAAAAAGGGGTCCGGCTGTCAAACGACAGCCGGACCC
>DCMG01000094.1 GCA_002321335.1 Bacteroidales bacterium UBA1628
AAGCCTTATGTGAACATGGGCAAGATGAGGAATTCCGGATGGGACGGATCCCTCCAGTACGACCAGAAGATCGGTCAGGTGAATTTCTCCGCCATGGGCAACTTCACATTCGCCCGCAACGTCATCGAGGATCAGGATCAGCCTGATTACATCGAGAAGTACATGAACCGTACCGGACAGGCAAGATGGCAGACTTTCGGTTATGTGTCCGACGGCCTGTTCAGAGACGAGGAGGACATCGCGACATCTCCTGACCAGAGCGCTCTTGGAGAGGTCTTTCCAGGTGACATCAAATACAAGGATCTCAACAACGATGGTGTCATCGACAGCAAGGACGTGAAGGCTATCGGCTACACAAGCGTTCCAGAGATTGTGTATGGCTTCGGTGTCTCGGCGCAGTGGAAAGGCTTTGACGTGTCCGTTTTCTTTCAGGGCAACGCTCACGTCAACTTCTCGATCAACTCCTCTATGGTCCGTGGCTTCACGGAGCCTAAGATGGCGGCAAACAATGTGTTCTCAGACATCTATGGCAATTACTGGACAGAGGACAACACCGACGCCAAGTATCCTCGCCTGACCACTACTGAGGCGACGAACAACAACCAGTCTTCGGATTTCTGGCTTGTCAACGGCCGCTACATCAGACTGAAGAACGCCGAGTTCGGCTACACGTTCCCTAAGCGGCTGATCCAGAAGATGAATCTTAGCCAGCTGAGGGTTTTCGTGTCAGGGACAAATCTGTTCACGTTGTCTCCATTCAAACTTTGGGATCCTGATCTCCAGACCGGAGCTTCGAATTATCCTAACAACAGAATCGCCAATATCGGTATAAACATCGGTTTCTAAACAACAGCGAAGAGATATGAAAAAGAATATATCAGCTATAATTCTGATGATGGCTCTGGCCGTCTGGGGCTGCGACAGCTATCTGGACAGGCAGCCTGACGACCAGCTGACATCCAAGAACATATTCGACAAGAAAACGACAACGATGCAGTATCTTGTCAATGTCTATACTTACATGCCGAGCGAATGGTCGCCTGAAGGCTACGGCTCGACATCCTGCATCGCTATCACGGCCAGCGACGAAGCGTCATGCGCCTACACAGGTTCCCGCTTCTTCGCCTTGCTGAACCACAACCAGCTTTCCCCATTGTCCACCCACGGCGGTTATCGCCATGCCGTCTACAGGCTTCTGTACCAGGGGATAAGCGAGGCTACATATTTCATGTCTAAAGTCGGGGATTGTCCTCAGATCACTGACGAGGAAAGAGTGATGTGGCATGGTGAGGCTCGCTTCCTCAGAGCATTCTACTACACGGAACTCTTAAAGTGGAACGGTCCTGTCATCTGGCTGGGGGACGCTCAGTCTGATTTCTCCGATCCGAATGTCTCCAAGGTAGACAGAACCCCGTGGAGCACGATAGTGGATTGGCTGTGCGATGAATATGACAAATCCGCCGATGAGCTTCCGGAGACCAGAAGCCCTTACGAAGTAGGCCGTGCCACCAAGGGAGCCGCATTGGCCATGAAAGCCAGGCTGCTGATGTTCAATGCCAGCCCACTCTTCAACGGGCAGAACGGAACCGGAATCTACGACGACATCGTGAACAAGGACGGTGAGAAACTGTTCAACACCGAATATGACGAGAATCGCTGGAAACTGGCCGCCGATGCGGCAAAGGCTGTCATAGACATGAATCTGTACGAACTTGTGGATGACCCTGGCGCGACTCCGCTGGAGAACATTCACAACGCTGCGGTTTCGCTCAACTCGCCGGAAAACATATTCACGGTTCAGTGCGGCGGGCGCAGCTGGAGAGTCGGCGAGACACCTGTCCAGGCAAGTGGTTACGGCGGAATCGGTCTGACCCAGAAACTGGTGGACGCCTTCGCGATGGACAATGGCTACTATCCAATTTCAAACATGGAGGAGGAGTCCTATGACAATGGCGCGGGAACAATCATCGTGGATCCTCGCTCAGACTATGTGGAGACCGGTTCACAGAAGTTCGTCAACCCGTTCTTCGCCACCATCCCCAAGAGCGCGAAGGTCAATGACGCGATAGAGACCATGAATATGTTCATCGGCCGCGAGCCAAGGTTCTACGCGAATGTCTTCTGGAGCGGCCAGACATGGGTGATGGGCACGAACAAACTGACAAACGTGCAGTTCTACAAGAATGGCAACTCCGGTCCGATCACGTCCAACAACTACACCCCGACCGGCTACCTGTGCCTCAAGTTCATAGATCCTGACCTTGACACGAAGTTGAGCAAGTGGGGCAACCTTTCGTGGCCGATCATCAGGTATGCCGATGTGCTTCTGATGTACATCGAGGCTCTTAATGAATATGACCCTTCAAATCCTGACATACTCACTTTCTGGAATCAGATACGTCACAGAGCCGGTGTGCCGGCCATTGGGACAGATGAAGGGGATGTTTATCCGGAAATCATCGGAGACAAGGATCTTCAAAGAAAGTATATCCGCAGGGAACGTATGGTGGAACTGTGCTTCGAGGGCAAGCGTTACTTCGACACGCGTCGGTGGATGATTGCCGAGAAGGAGGACAACGGCAAGGTTGTCGGCTGCAACCTGAACGCTGCAAACCACAAGATTTCAGGTGAATATTGGAAACGTACATCCATCTTCGACACGTTCGGAGAGGCCGGGACCAAATCTGAGAGGGTGTTCACAAAGAAGTATTACCTCCTTCCGATGAACCAGGCGGAGCTTGACAGAGTCCCGGACCTGACCCAGAACTATGGGTGGTAACAGTTGAACCAAACAGATAAAGAAATCATTATGAAACGAAAATATATTCTTGCGGCTTCAGCCGTGATTCTGTCCGCTGTGGCCTGTGAACCAAGCCATTGGGAGGACAACCTTTATGATCCTGCGGTGTACATCCTGAACAACGGCTATCAGAAGACAGAGACGTTCTACGATGTCCAGCCTTCGTTCTCGGCCGTTGTGAACGCTTACTGCGGAAGTTATTACGACAAAGACCCTGAAGTGAGGCTGGTAGAGGATGATGCAGTTCTGGAGAAATACAACACAGACAACTCGGACACCCTCAAGGTGCTTCCGTCTGACTGCTGGTCGTTGGAAGTGTCGGATCTTAAGATGGTTGACAAGAAGGCTGGATTCAAGGTGAATTTCAACATCGAAGCCTTGAAGAGTCTTGCGGTTGAGGCCGACTATTCCGACCTTAAAGGCTATGCGGTTCCGTTGAGACTGAAAAGCCTGACAGATGGTGTCAATGACGCCAGCAGCGAGGAACTGTCCAGTGTGGTCATAGTGCCGGACATGAGCATGATGGCATTCAGTCTGGAGAATGCCGGCGTGTCGGAGACAAGCCTTGACAAGCTTGGTGACAGCGATGGCACGATCACTCTTGAATACAAGGTCAGGACTGGGATAGAGAACAATTGGAGCAATGGTGTCAAGTTTTCCTTCAATGTGCCGTCCGGAAACGCGGAGTACCCTCTTCTCCCTGAGGGATCATATTCAGTGACATCCTCATCCGAGGAAGGATTCGTGCCTGGCGTGTCCGAGATTGTGTACACGGTCACCATCGACAAGTCCAAGGCTGTTGAAAGGAATTATTCCCTTGTCGCTAGTGTCGAGTCGGAAGGCGGATTCAAAGTGGAGGGTGGCAGTGAGTCTGTGATCAATCTGTTCAACAGGCACTACTACAGCCAGTCGGACATCTCCGTCCGCAGCTGCAACTCCTACGTTCCGAGCCGCGGCCCTGAGCTTACCATTGACGGAAAACTCAACACACGATGGGAGTCCGGCTATTCGGCCAATGATATAGGTGTCTTCAAACTCCCTTATATTATTGAATATGAGTTGGCGACACCTGTGCGCATCTCGGATTTCGACTTGTACCGCCGTCAGGACAAATATGCATCAGATCTCAAGGGAGGACATCTGGAAGTCTCTTCTGACGGAGAGAGCTACACGACCGTATGCTCCTTCAACTATGCAGGTGTGAGCGCTTACAGGAATATTCACTCTGCTGAGTCAGAGCCTGAGGCCAAGTACGTGAAATTCGTGGTGACAGCCTCTGGACGCACCGGAGGCGGAATGAAGGCTCCTCTTTCCAATCTGGCCGAGTTCAACATCTGCTACAGGTAGCAGGGGCTTCTTCTGATATACGGAAGGGATGGCAAAAGGTTTCTTTGCCGTCCCTTCCGTTTTTCAATGAATATCACAGCTTTGCTGAACTGGTGTGGACCTAGCTTGTGATTCCTGTCAGGAAAAGCATCAGCAGGATGTGGCTGACTCCGTTGTCTCCGTTGAGGTTGGCGCTGCTGTCCGTGGAAATGTCTTCCAGTTCTTTTTTGAACACAGCAAGCGCTTTGTGGATGTGCTTCTCCACGGCTTTTTCGGAAATGCCGAGCGCTGCGGCGATTTCCCTGTTCTTCATGTTTTGGAATCTGCTCATATTGAACACATCGCGGCATCTGGACGGAAGCTTTGCCATGATCCGCCGGATGTTTGCCATGAGTTCATCGTAGATTGTCTTTTTGTCTGAGTCGCTGACCGAGAAATCCAGATTATAAAGCTCCTCATCGCAGATGTTCATGAAAGATTCGGTCATGCTGACAACCTTGACGGCGGACTGGTGGCGCAGGGCGTCTATCGACCGGTTGCGGACCAACCTGAACAACAGGGCCTGCCAGGCGTCGCTGTCCTTGCCCTCAAACTTTTCCCAAAGGGTCACGTACGCTTCGTGCACGATGTCCTCGGCCGCGCGTCCGTCCGCCACGAATCTGAAAGCGAAGTTGTAAAGCCTGTCGCTGTACCTGTAATATAACCCTTCGAATATCGTTTCGTTCAGAATCATTTCCTGTCACCCTTTGAATGAGGCTTGGTCTGCTGGTACAAAGATAATATTTTTACGAATATTCTCCATTATCTTCCGCCAGACAGACGAGTGAAACCAGTTGGCAAGAAAAAAATATTAATCGTTTTTAGCATATAAGGCGTCGAAGGTGTCTTACTTTATGTAAAACATATTTATGCTCTATGAAACTAAAACTCATAACAACGCTTTTTCTGGTCGCTCCGCTGCTTTTGGGTGGAGTATCCTGTCAGAAACAGAGTGAGTCTGAGGTGCGCGACACGGTTGTCATCCAGACTAAGCTGACCGCCAAGACTCCGGCCACGCTGGCGGAGGGAGGGACGGATCAGATCACGATCTACGCGACCTGCGATTGGTCACTTGAAGGCGAGGACTGGTTCACGATTGAACCGGCGAAGGGCACGAGGGGTGTCAGCGAGTCCGTCATCACCACTCAGCCTAACACTACCGGAGCCGACCGCACTGGAACCATCCGACTGAAAGCCGGATCGTACACAAGCACTTACACGTTCACTCAGGCGGGTAAATAATGAAAGTCGAAGACTACAGGCGTATTCTGGATTTCTTTTTCAGTGGGGTTGAGGTCTCAGAGGAACTGAGACAACGGTACCTTGGTTGGCTTGCCGTGCATGGTGACGAACCTCAAGTGAAGGCCTTGCTTGAGGAATACTGGGACTCTGTCACCTCCGAGTCACCGGATTTCGACCTGTCGGCCGGATTGGATAGACTTATGACTTCACTGGGAGAGACAGGTTTTGATGCCGGTGCTTCGGTGGTTGGTGAGCCTTGCCGAACCACCGGCTCGGCGACTGGAAAAGGGACTTGTGTGGCAGCGGGCGCTTCGATGGTTGGTGAGCCTTGCCGAACCACAAGCTCAGCGACCGGAAAAGGGACCGGAAAAACCGGCTGGCTGGCCGGATTCCTTGCTGCGAGACCGTTGAGGTACTGTGCCGCTGTCGCCGCGTCCGTAGTTATATTCATGGGTGGAATTGCTGTGGCGAGACTGGGAATGACCCCTGAAAGGGAAACCGTGCTCATGGCCTCCTCTGACAACACTGGTTCCTACACCTTGCCTGACGGTACCCGTGTCTGGCTCAACCGTGGCGGCCGGCTGTCCTACAACCAGAATTTCGGTGGCCGGGAGAGAATTGTCGCCATTGACGGGGAAGGTTATTTTGAAGTCGCGCGGAACGAAAACTGCCCGTTCATCGTGAATATGCACGACAACCTGCAGGTCAAGGTTCTCGGGACTGAATTCAATGTTCTCAGCAATCCTGCCGACCATTCCGCCGAGGTGATTCTCCGAAGCGGCTCGGTGCAGGTGTCCGACACGGAAAGCAAGGAACTTGTGATTCTGAAACCAGACCAGAAATTTTCATGGGACATGGGCCGGACAGAGGTCACGGCGGTGAACGCGGATGACTGCTGCCGGTGGTACGAGCGCAGGCTCTCCTTCGACAACGTCAGACTTTGTGACATCCTTGAAAGTTTGTCGCACAAGTACCAGACCAGAATAACATGCAATGCCACAGACCTTAAAGACAAGCGAATGTCGCTCACAGTCAGGGATGAGTCTCTCGAGGACATCATGGAGGTCGTTTCAACCCTGCTTCCTGTCCGATGGGAACGTCATGGAATGACAATCATAATTGATAACAAAAACCAAAAACACTAATATTAATGAAAGGAACATCTAACATTCTTCCTTCATTCGCCAAAACTGTTCTTTGCTTTCTGTGTGCCATCGGGCTCTCGCTCGGTGCGTATGCCCAGAGCAGGACAGCGAACGTGAATGTCAAGGATGTGACAGTCAAGGAACTCCTGAAGGCCATCGAGGCCGGAAGTTCCTACACTTTCGCCTATGTGGACACCGACATTGATCTTGCCCGCAAGGTCACGGTGAACGCGAAGGACGAGGACATCGAAGCCATCATCAAGAAGGTGCTTCCCGGTGTCAAGGTCGAATTCAAGGACCAGAAGATCCTTCTGAGCAAGAAGGCACCGGAAGCCAAACCTAAGGTTTCGGGGGTCACAGGCCCGAAGGCCATCACGGGAAAGGTCGTGGACAAGTCCGGCCAGCCGGTGATCGGAGCCATGGTCATCGAACGTGGCACCAACAACGGAACCGGAACCGACATTGACGGAAATTACGAGCTCAAGGTCAAGGATGAGAACGCGACGCTTGACGTGTCCATCATCGGCTACAACGGCGCTTCCGTGACTTTGACCGCAGGCCAGTCCAAAGCCGATTTCGTGCTTGAGGAAGAGGCCATCAAACTGGACGATGTGGTCGTCATCGGTTACGGAGCGCAGAACAAGAGGGATGTCACGACATCCATCGCCTCCATCAAAGCCGAGGACTTCGCCAACACTCCGACCACGGACTTCCGTGAATCAATGGCCGCCAAGATGCCTGGAGTCCAGGTCATCAATCTGGGCGGTCAGCCTTCCGGCAACGTCTCCGTGAGGGTCAGGGGTATCCAGTCGGCCACTTCCGGCAACGACCCTCTCTATGTCATCGACGGAATCCCTTGCGACTCAAGAGCTTTCGCCAATCTAGACGGCAACGACATCGAGAGCCTTGAGGTTTTGAAGGACGCGTCGGCAGCCGCCATCTACGGTTCCCGAGGATCATGCGGTGTCATCCTTGTCACCACCAAGCGTGGAGCCAACTCTGAGACTCCTGTGATTTCCTACGACGGGCAGTTCAGCGTCTCGAATGTCTCAAAGAAGATTGACATGCTTGACGCCTACGAGTTCGCGGAGATATTCAAAGAGGCCAGGGACGGCGCTTATCTTTTCAATGTCCCGACCGGTTCGATCGGAGATCCTTATGGCAGCCGTCCGGAGAGTTACCATTGTGTGGATCCTCTCATCACTGCCTATCTTCAGGACAAGACCGGAACCTTGACCAACACTGACTGGCAGGACGAGATATTCCGTACCGCTCTTTCGCACAAGCATGCTCTCAGCGTGTCGGCGCGGACCAAGAACTACAACTATTATATCGGTGTGAACTATCTCAACCGCGAGGGAACGATCATAGGATCAGACTTCGAGAGGTATGGGCTCAGAGCCAACCTTGACGGCAAGAAGGGTAAGCTGAAATACGGTGTGAGCTTCTCACCGTCATATTCAAAGACAAATTATGTGAACTCCGATGGCCAGTACGGCAGTGACGGTGTGATCGCGTCGGCCTTGATGGCGCCTCCGGTCTTCCCAGCCTATAACTCAGATGGTTCCTATAACTGGGACATGAACGGGTTCCTGAAATTCAATGTCTATAACACTCAGACCAATGAGGTTTTGAACCCAGTGGCTTTGGCTTTGGAAATCGATGATGTCAGGGAGAAACTGAATATGGTGGGCAACATCCACGCTTCCTACGAGTTCATCAAGGGACTTGAATATAAAGTCACGGTCGGCGGCGACTACTATTCCTACATCAGAAACTACTATCGTCCGTCATACATTCCGCTCAAGGGATCGAAGTACTACGACAAGCCTTCATCCCCGACAGCCGCCAACTACACCCAGTCCTATTTCCATTGGAACGTCACCAACCAGATTTCGTTCAACAGGAAGTTCGGTGAACACTCCATCAACGCCGTGGCAGTGTATGAGGCTGAGAAACAGGCTATCCAGACATCGGCCATCAAAGGCACCGGCACCGAGGGTGACGACAAGATCAGAACCACCAAAGGGAAGACCATCTCGATTGACGACACCTACAACGACAAGTACGCCTACACATTCGCCTCTTGGCTATTCAGAGCCCAGTACTCTTACAAAGGGCGCTACATGTTCTCTGCTTCTATAAGAGGTGACGCGTCCTCGCGATTCGCACCGAACACGAGGTGGGGTTATTTCCCTGCCGCGTCCGCAGGTTGGAGAATCAGCGATGAGAATTTCATGAAGAACACCAAGAACTGGCTGAATGATCTCAAGCTGCGCGCCAGCATCGGCCAGACCGGTAACGCGCAGATCGGCAACTCCGCCTACCTCGCTCTGTACGGCTCCAGCAATCTGGACCTTGGAAACGGAATCGTGAATGCGATGTATCCTTCCCAGATCGCCAACAATGAACTTGGCTGGGAGAAGAACACACAGACCAACATCGGCTTCGATGCGAACCTTTGGAACGGTCTTCTCGGCGTCAACGCGGACTTCTACTATTCAAAGACCACGGATATGCTCTTCAATATTCCTGTGTCATCCGTGTCGGGTCTTACAAAGTCGAATGTCAACATCGGCTCGATGCAGAACAAAGGAGTGGAAATCACGTTGACTTCGCATAAGTCGTTCGGAGACTTTTCTATGGACTGGAACGCCAACTGGTCGTTGAACAGGAACAAGGTGCTGTCCCTTGGTGACGAGGATGCTCCGCTGATTGTGGCTTCTTCATATTCAGGGGCCAACTACATCACAAAGGTTGGCTATCCGGTCGGTTGCTACTACCTTCTCGTACAAGACGGAATCTTCCATAACCAGGAGGAACTTGACACCTATCCTCATTTCGAGACAACGGTTGTCGGAGATTTCCGATTTGTGGACGCCAACGGTGATGGTAAGCTCGACAAGGACACAGACCGTGTGATTGTGGGTAACTATATGCCTGATTTTTACTATGGATTCGGTGTCCAGCTTGGCTGGAAGGGACTCGACCTGTCGGCGAACTTCCAAGGGGTCTACGGCAACGAGATCCTGAACCTTGAGAGGCGTTACCTTTTGAATATGGAGGCGTCTTCGAACATGATGAAGGAGTCCCTGAACAGGTTCCCTTACGGCAATCTCAACAGGGCTACCAGAAAATCCTCCGGAAACAACGGGTCGTGCACATCCACTTTCCATCTTGAGGACGGATCCTATCTCAGGCTTCAGAACCTTTCGCTTGGCTACACGATGCCGGACAAATGGTTCCGTGGCACTACCATCTCAAAGATGAGGGTTTACGTCCAGGGAACGAACCTGTTCACCCTGACCCATTATTCTGGCTACAACCCGGAGGTCAACAAGAGATCGACCAATGCCCTCAGCCCAGGCGAGGACTATTGCTCTTACCCTCTTTCAAGAACCTTCAGCGTAGGTGTCAACTTTAATCTGTAATGAATATGAAGAATATCATAAAATCAGCTTTGGTCGGTCTTGCAGCGTTTAGCCTTGCCTCCTGCAGCGATAGTTTCTTCGAGCAGTATCCGGCGAACACCGTGACTGAAGGCAACTATTACAAGACCGATGATGATTTCAACCAGGGAGTCTATTGCTGCTACGACAAACTTAAGACTCAAATGGGCTTTTTCCTCACTGAACTGGCCTACAGAAGTGACGAGTGTGTGTTGACGTCCATGGCCGTCTCCACCCAGGACAGGTATGACCTTGATCATTTTCAGGAGAGATCCAACAATGGAATACTCAAGAACATCTGGAACGCTTGGTACAATGGAATATACCGCTGCAACGATGTCCTTGACCACATGTCCGGCAAAACTCTCGCGAACGGAGACAAATACCGTGGCGAATGTCTGTTCATGAGGTCTTGGTGGTATTTCAGCCTCTATAGGGTCTTCGGTGTCGTGCCGGTGACGCGCGCGGTGGTGACTCCTGTCCAGGCCAAGACAATCCCGAGATGCACGGAGGAGGAGATGTACAACCTTCTCGTAGAGGACCTCAAAGAGGCGATTGATCTTCTTCCGGCGAAACGCTCGGCAGAGGTTGCGAGAGTCACCAAGATCGCCGCACAGGCTCTTCTTGGAAAGGTCTACCTGACTTTCGGTAAATACACCGAGGCCCAGGCTGTGCTTGAGGAGGCGATGAAGGACGCAAACTATGGCCTTATGTCCACAACGGCCGCCGCTTTCGATGTGGCCAACAAGATGAACAAGGAGATCATATTCGCCCTTTATTACAACAAGACCAACGATAACGGTCACGGCTACTGGTTCAGCTCAGGTGATGCGGATCCGAAATTCAGAATCAATCCTACGGCTGAGTTCAAGACTGTCTATTCGGATGATGACAACAGGTTCACC
>DCMG01000172.1 GCA_002321335.1 Bacteroidales bacterium UBA1628
CCAGCGAGGAATGGCCTGTCGAATATCTTGAAGAAGCAGGAGTCGGTGATGATGTGCTTGGCTTCCACCTTGCTTCCTTCCTCATCAATGATGAAATTCTGATTGTTAAATACGCCAGAGAATCTTGTTGCCTCAAGAACACCTGGAACCTCGGCCTTGAATCCCGGAGCCACAGCCCCGCTGACCTGCCCGAAATCCTTGTCTTCGCCTTGGCGAGCTACACCCGTGCGGATCTTGTAGATTCTGTCAACATCCTGATAGGCATTGTCATACGACAGTTCAAAGCACACTTTCGCAATCAAGATGATGGCAATCGCCATTCCCACTCCCAAGGACAGAACCTTGATTATCAAATCACTTACTCTTCTCATACTTACCCCCCCCTATGGAGGTTAATTATTTCTTAATATTTTTATTACCACAGGTCACTTCGACAAGCTCAGTGACCGACACATAATATCTCGGCTTGTGGCCCCTGAGCCTGCCGAAGGGCCGAACCATGGTTGGTGAGCTTGTCGAACCACAGTGACCGAAGTGTTACTCCTTTTTCAGTTCGATGGCCGGGTTGGTGCGGGCGGCGCGGATGGCCTGCCAGAGGACGGCCAGGACGGCAATCACAGCGGTGAACAGGCCGGCAAGGGCGAAAATCCACCAGTGGAGACCGATGCGGTAGGAATAGCCGTTCAGCCAGGTGTGCATCAGGTACCAGGCCACAGGCACAGCGATGACGAACGCCACACCGATCATCTTCATGAACTCGGCCACCAAGCCCCACAGAACCGTGTTGTAATCAGCGCCATAGACCTTCTTCAGGGAGACGGTCCTGCGCTCCTGCTGCATATAGTACGAACTCATCGCCACAAGGCCGAGAGCCGAAACCAGCAACGAAAGGATTGTGAATATGACCATGATCTCCAGCACCCTTCTCTCGGAAGCAAACACAGTCTTGATGTCATCCTCAACATAGGAAGCATCGAAAATCTTGTCAGGATACATCTCATCGATGACAGCCTTTACCCTTGCGAACGCCTCTTTGTGATCCGGCGTGGTCTTCACAAGAATAGTCCACGGCCACTTTTGGGCAGGATATTCATCATACTGGTAGATCAACGCAGGATGCTGTTCCTCCAGCAACGGCTTGAGCTTGAAATCATAGTAGATTCCGCCGATCTGCATCGTGCTGTTGGACTTGGACGTGAACTCCGTGGCGTTTTCGTCTATTTCGAGAACCCCATAGGCATATTCATTAAGCCAATAGCAGTCCGGGGTGTGGTTGTCCTGTTTCTTTCTGATGCCAAGAATATTGAAATAGGCGCTGTCGCCCTGAACCATCTGGAACGAGGCCTCTCTTCCGCTTTCGGTGGACATCGTCCAATTGTTGGTTCCGAACATCGGGTAGCCATTGCCAAGACCGACAGCCTCAACACAGCTTTCCGCATTAAGTTTGTTGATGAGCGGGGTCAAATCGCCCGCCCGGCCATATTCATTGCTTATAGTGATCTGATCCTCGGTGTTATAGCCCACCGGAGCGGTGATCATCGAGCGGATCTGCAAGTACATCGTGAAAGCCGTCACGAGCATCACCACAGTGATGACATTCTGGATGACAATGATGACCTTGCTGTAAAGGGTCTTGGTCTTGAGCCTGAGCGTTCCTCGGACAATCTCGATCGGCTCTGCCTTCTGGATGATGAGGGCAGGCACGATGCCGGCAACGACACCGACCAAAACAGTGAACAGGACGCAGACAAGCACGCTCACCACAGAGACCGCCTTGAAGATCGAGATGTCATAGTTCAGCACCTTGGAAGCCGCTGGGGAAATGGCCTCGCCAAGCAGGATGGCGATGACCATAGCGGCCGCGCAGATGATGGTGCTCTCGACAATCATCTTCATGAATATGCCGCCTTTCGTCGCCCCGATGAGCCTTCTGGTGGCCATCTCCTTGGCACGGAAGCCGGAAAGCGCCGTGGTCATGTTCACATAGTTCAGAATCGCGAACAGAAGCAGCAGGAAGCACATTCCGGCAAGCAGCATCACGGTCGTCTTGTTGCCAAGACGCAGACTGTCATTATAGTCCTCATTGCCGTCAGACAGGAAATAGACATTACGTAAAGGAATGATTCTCACATCATTATCACCTCCACCGTAGTCTGACATATATCTCCAGAAATTCTCCCGGCACCATTTAAGAATATCATCGTGTCTGGCCGGAAGATCGGCATTCGGATAAGCCATCACAAAGCAAGTGGAAGATCCGGCGTTGGACATCCGCTCGTCGTTCGCCTTATTGGTGATCGTCATGATCTCTCCGCGGAGGAATATGTCGCACGGCCTGATGATGGAGTTCTCAATGTCCTTGAACACACCTGAGACTGTCAGGTTGCTTACCGTCGAGTCAGCGCCGTCGAAACGGATCTCACGTCCAACCGGATCCCTGTCTCCAAACTGAGCCTTGGCGAAAGACTCACTGATCAAGATACCGCTTATCGAGGCCTTCCACTCTCTATAGTCACCTTCCACAAGAGGGAAACTGAACATATCGAAAAACGATGAGTCAGCGTAAGATGTCCTGGCGTTCACGGTGTTGCCATCGATCTTGTACTCCTGCAATCCGTTGCTGGAATATGAAGCCGCCTTCTCAATCTCCGGAAAGTTAGCCTTCATGTGGCGGGACAACCAGTAAGCGGACGAAAGGGTCTCTTTCTGAGCGATGACATAGATCCTGTCGGCGTTCTTTTGGAACGAGTCTGTGTTCAGCTGGCTGGTTACATACACAGCCAGAAGCAGGACAAACGCCATCGAGAGACTGAGTCCCAGCAGGTTTACAGCGCTGTAAAGTTTGTTGCGCTTCAAGAAGTTAATGAAACTGTTCATATTCCGTTCACGGCCTCGTGGAGGCCAACCGTTTGTAATTCAATATATTCATAAATCTTAAACGTGAGGGCCGGTGCTTATGGGTATGTAATTACACTATCTACTGTCAAGTCCGTAGAGGCGATTCGTCAGCTACCGCCTTGTAATTGCCGGCCCTCACGAAAAAGATTTATTGCTAAAGCTCGTTCTTGACGTCGGAGACAATCTGGCCATCGAAGAGGTCGATTGTGCGCTGGGCAATTGCTGCGTCTCTCTGGGAGTGGGTCACCATCACGATTGTCGTACCCTCCTTGTTGAGCTCACTGAGGAGATCCATAACCTCCTTACCGTTCTTGGAGTCCAGATTACCTGTAGGCTCATCGGCGAGGATCAGCTTCGGACCGGCGACTACGGCACGGGCGATGGCAACTCTCTGCTGCTGACCACCGGAAAGCTGCTGAGGGAAGTGCTGCGCCCTGTGGCTGATAGCCATTCTCTTCATGATCTCAGTGACTTTCTGCTTGCGCTCGGCCGCGGAGATGTTCAGGTAACGGAGTGGGAGTTCGATGTTCTCGTAGACGTTCAGCTCATCGATCAGGTTGAAGCTCTGGAACACGAATCCGATGTTGCCCTTGCGGAACTTTGTGCGCTCCTTCTCCTTGAGCTGGCTTACTTCCGTTCCGAGAAGTTCGTAGGAGCCTCCGGTAGGGTTGTCAAGAAGGCCTAGGATGTTCAGCAGAGTTGACTTGCCGCAACCAGAAGGACCCATAATGGCGACGAATTCACCATCAGCGATTTCGAATGAAACCCCATTGAGGGCTGTTGTCTCGATTTCTTCAGTTCTGAAGACCTTTGAGAGATTTGTAACTTTAATCATGGCTTTAAGATTTTTTATTTGTTATTGTTTATATTCTTGTATTATTATTTGCTTTGGCGGCCCTTCGACCCTTCGACAAGCTCAGGGACCGCAAGCTCAGGGACCGCAGTGAAAGTTTTAAGCAAATTATGAATTCCGGTGGTTGCTGAGCCTGCCGAAGCATCTGTCGTTTCAACGTTCCGGTCATTTCGACAAGCTCAATGACCGATCAGAAGACAAGCACATCGCTGTCACCGTAGTTGTCGTAGGAAGAGGTGATGACCTTCTCGCCAGGTTCCAGGCCTTCGAGAACCTCGTAGAACTGAGGGTTCTGGCGACCGATACGGATCTCGCGCTTGACAGCCTTGCCGCCATCCTTGGTGACAACATAGATCCATTTGCCACCGGTCTTCTGGTAGAATGTTCCGCGAGGGATGAGGACAGCCTGCTCCGGCTGACCGAGCTGAAGGTTCAGGTAATATGTCTGGCCGGTCCTGATGTTGTCTGGCTGCTGGCCCTCGAACTTAAAGTCCGCCTGGAACTTGCCGTCACGCACCTCTGGATAGACCTTACGCACCTGTGCGTCATATTTCTCGCTCTGACGCTCGAATGTGGCGTCAAGCCCTGGAACCACGCGGTCGATGTAGTGCTCATCTATCTTAGCCTCAATCTTGTAGCTTCCTTCGGAGTTGATCTGGCCGATCTTTGTGCCGGCCCCGATGTACTGACCAAGGTTGGCGTCCAGAAGTCCGAGGACTCCATCGATCGGAGCCTTGATCGTCAGGCTTTCCTTACGACGACGGATCAGCTGCATGTTCATCTTCATGTTGTCCAGACTTTCGCGGAGACTCAGAAGCTGGGTAGAGCGGTAGAGACTGTCCTGCTCCATACTTTTGAGGGTAAGGTCAAGGTTCTGCTGTGAGAGTTCGTAATCTTCCTCGGCCTTGAGGTAATCCTCTTTGGAGATTAGTTTCTCTTTGTAGAGCTGCTGATTCTGCTCGAACGCTCTCCTGTTGCGCTTCGCCTCAGAGGCGTAACGTAGCCTGTTCTGCTCGTGGGAAAGTTTCTGCTGCTCCATCGAGATCATCGTGTTACGCAGGATGTTCTCCTTTTCGGCAAGCTCAGCCTCAGCGTTAAGTATCTGAAGGTCAAGATTGTCGTTTGAGAGTACCAGAATCGGCTCGCCGGCCTTCACGGTGGATCCTTCCTCCACGATGATCTTCTGGACGGTGCCGCCTTCAAGCGGGCTGATCTGGATTGTGACCATCGGTTGCACCTGACCGCTTACACGAATATAGTCGTTGAACTGTCCGTCAGCGACTTCGCTGACCGTGATCGTGTCCTTGTCAACCCTGAGGGTCTTGGAATTGTCTCTGAACACAAGGTAGAGCACGAAGACTACCACGATGGCTCCAAGCCAGTAAGGCATTGCCTTTTTTGTGAAGGCTGATCTCCAGCCTTTCTTTTTCTCGATTATCTTGTCCATAATGTTTGATTTTTTCGTTGATTGTACTTCATTTCGCGACCTGACGAACCTTTATATTCATTCAAAGTCAATCAAATGCCGCGCGATCATATTCATTGATTAATATAGTCCACTCCGTTGTAGTAGTTGACCACGCTGCGCTTGATGAAGTAGGTCAGGAGCGAGTTGAGCCGTTGGGCGTTCGCCTCAAGGTAGTTGTTCGAGGCGGTCTGGAACTCGATCGGAGAGATGAGCCCCTGCTCCAACTTTTTCATATTCAATGAATATGC
>DCMG01000111.1 GCA_002321335.1 Bacteroidales bacterium UBA1628
GTGGGGAAAACGGTCATCGACCAGCTCTTCACCAACGGTGAGAATCCTGTCGGCAAGGTCATCCGGTTCGGCAGCATTCCGTTCCGCATCGTAGGTGTGCTGGAGAGCAAAGGCTACAACAGCATGGGAATGGATCAGGACAACCTCATCATAACTCCTTACACCACCGTTATGAAACGCATCCTCGCTGTCACCTATCTTCAGGAAATCGTCTGCTCCGCATTGAGCGAGGAATATACCTACAAGGCAATCAGCGAGATAACTGATGTCTTACGGCGCAACCACAAGCTCAAGGAGTCCGATGATGATGACTTCAACATCCGTTCGCAGCAGGAACTCTCATCAATGATGACCAGCACAAGCGACATGATGTCAACCCTTCTGGCGGCGGTTGCGGGAATATCCCTCCTCGTGGGCGGCATTGGCATCATGAACATCATGTACGTCTCCGTCACCGAGAGGACAAAGGAGATTGGTCTCAGGATGAGCATCGGTGCCAAAGGCCGTGACATCCTCGCACAGTTCCTGATCGAAGCCACACTGATCAGCATAACAGGTGGACTTTTAGGTGTGATCCTTGGAGTGGCCGCATCGTACATTGTCAAGATCGCCCTATCCTACCCGATTCTGATCCAGCCATGGAGCATCATCCTCTCATTTCTTGTCTGCACCGTCATCGGCATCTTCTTCGGCTGGTACCCCGCCCGCAAAGCCTCTAACCTCGACCCGATCGAAGCCATCCGCTACGAGTAGAAGTAAAATCACC
This sequence comes from Bacteroidales bacterium UBA1628, assembly GCA_002321335.1. Classification (GTDB taxonomy): domain Bacteria; phylum Bacteroidota; class Bacteroidia; order Bacteroidales; family UBA932; genus Cryptobacteroides. Next base: position 767 of record DCMG01000111.1, read on the forward strand.
GTGAAGCATAATTTACTATAAATCAATAAATAGCACCATTGCCTTCAGTTCATCTGTACTAAAGGTGATGGCTTTTCTCCTTATGTATAAATAAATTGCAAATCACGAATGTATCCGGCCGAAATCTCTCTCAATCGCTGAACTTCCAGTCGCTGAGCCTGTCGAAGCGCCTATCCTGTCGAAGCGCCGAAGTGTTGAAAGGACTTTAAGTGTTGGCGACAGCGAAAAAAAAGGCAAAAGTCAAATTTCGTCCGTGGAATCAGACTTCTTAAAGGAGATCAAACTCCGGTATATTCCCCGATACCTTATCTTTGACAAGAATGGAAGACTTGTAGACATGGATGCTCCGAGATCATCTTCGAAAGAAGCCGAAAAGAAATTGCTCTGATGCGACTTACGCAAAGTCCTCATGTTCAGCAAGACTCTCGACGGAGTAGACGCATCACTTTTACGGGACGATCGTCGCCGCGGTATAGGTGGCTGCACCAGTTGAGCTTGCCGGTGTCTTTGAAGCCGCACTTCTCCATGACTCTGCCGGAAGCGGGGTTGTCGACGAAGAAATCACACCAAAGGGTATGGAAGCCTTTCACGTTGAAGCAGTAGTCTATCATCAAGCGGAGGGCTTCCGTGCATATTCCTTTGTTCCAGTATGGTTTCCCTACCCAGTAGCCGATCTCGGCGTCATCCTCGCCGATTCCGATATTGCTTTCGCCGCTCGTGTAATATCCCATGCAGCCGATCGCCTCTCCGGTCTCGTTCAGCTCGATCGCCCAAGTGTGGTCGTTTGTGAATATATTCCTTATCACATCAAGACTTTCTTCCACACTCTTATGCGCCGGCCACCCCGCCCGAGGGCCGACCTCCGGATCGGAAGCGTACTTGTACAGCGCCTCAGCATCGCTTTCCCTCCATGGGCGCAGTGTTATCCTGTTCGTTTTCATTTCAAAATCATTTATTATCACTCTACAAAATTACAGCTTAGCCGTTGCAAATACAAACATCATTGCAAAAGACCTAAGTTTCATTAATATTCCGGGAATAGGATTTGTAAAAGTAACTCGGATTTGCGATATTTGGAAAAAGAAAGAATATGAGTCAGTTTGACACTTGCTTTTTTGAGAGATATGCGAAGATTTCGCTGGAGACGCTGCTGGACAGGAGGTTCTCGGAGCTGTTGAACAAGGACAGACCGGACCTTCAGAGTCCGGACGGGGTCTCGCTGGGAATTGAGGTGACGAGGGCGATGCCTGAGACGAAAGAGGCGGCGCAGTCAATGCTCAAGGAGATGGCGGGGATATCCCCGGTTCCGGAAGAAATCGATGATTTCGACACGATCTTGTCTTCAGGCTATGGCTACGGTCTTCAGGGAGGACGTTATGTCGGCACCAAAGAATATGACTACTGGTCAATGGCACTTCCGATGCGGCGGATCATAGAAAGCAAGGTCCGCAAGGCCGGAGACGGGTTCTACGGATCCTTCAAGACACTTGATCTGTACGTGTTCAGCAAGGACAGCCTCAGCGAGATCGAGGTTCTGGACATTCTCCGCTACACGATGAGCATCCAGGACGGACAGGCAGAAAAGTACAACTGCCTGTACATCTCAGAAATCAGCGGGCTGAATGTCTGCAACCTGTCCGGAGACATCAATGACATTTACCGCGTCTCGCACCACCCGATCTCTCCAGACCTACGCAAGGAATTCTTTCACAAATCTTTGCAACAACGATAATGAATATGCGAAAAAACAGTGGTTGGTTTATTCATCTGGCGATCTGGGCGGTGATACTGGCGATACCGTTCTTCTCGCCTCAGCCGGGGAGACCGCTTCACGGCGGGGTGGATTACTTGCGCTTCCTGCCGGTGGTGATCTCGTTTGTTATCGTGTTCTACACAAACTACTTATTCCTGATAAAGCATTTTCTGTCCAACAAGCGATTCTGGGCGTTCCTGTTCTGGAACGCGCTTCTAATTGCCAAGGTCAGTGTAGCCGTCCATCTATTTTTCAGGTACTTTGCCTCCCCTGGCACGATGCCTCCGCCACACTCCACGCTTGACACAATCAGTTTCGCCGTACGCAACACAGTCATCTACATAGCGATAGTAGGGATAGCGGTGGCCATGAAAATGACTTCGGAGTGGTACAACAACGAGGCACAGCGAAAGGAAATCGAGAAGAATCAGGCTGAAGCGGAGCTTGCCAACCTCAAAAGCCAGATCAACCCGCACTTTCTGTTCAACACCCTGAACAATATCTACTCACTGATCCAGATTGACCCCGCACAGGCGCAGGAGGCCGTCCACGACCTAAGCGGAATGCTGCGCTACGTCCTCTACGAAAGCCAGAAAGACACCGTACCTCTGTCAAAAGAGTGCGAGTTCCTGAGGGAATATGTCAAACTGATGAGCGCAAGGTTGACGTCGAGGGTAAAGTTGGAGGTTTCTCTGCCGGAAACCTCTTCGGACAGACAAATCGCCCCGCTGCTCTTCATTCCACTCATCGAGAATGCTTTCAAGCATGGCATCAGCGACTCCGCTGAATCCTTCATCAGAATCAGACTGAGCGAGGACGATGAATACGTCTGCTGCCTCGTCGAGAACAGTTGCCACCCCAAGGACGACACCGACCGCAGCGGTTCAGGAATAGGAATCACGAACCTCAAGAGAAGGCTCGACCTGCTCTATCCGGGAGCATATTCATTTGAATATGGCAGGGTGCAGAGTGTCTACCGTTCGCTGCTTAGAATTAAGGCCGGAATATGAACACAATCAGTTGCATAGTCATCGATGACGAGCCGCTGGCCGTCAGGCTTATGGAATCGTACGTCACCAAGACACCGTTTCTCTCGCTCAAGGGCAGCTTCACGAGTGGGACTTCGGCATATTCATTCCTTCAAGACACCCCCGTTGAGCTACTCTTCTGCGACATCCAGATGCCTAATCTCAGCGGGATGGAACTATCGCGGATGCTGCCGGAGAAGACCAGAATCATATTCACCACCGCTTTCAGTGAATATGCCGTCGAGGGCTTCCGTGTGAGGGCGCTGGACTATCTTCTTAAGCCTGTTTCCTACGATGATTTTCTTTCCGCGGCTCTCAAGGCCAAAGAATATTTTGAACATGTCGAAGTGACCGCACAAAGAAAAATCAAAAGCATATTCGTCAAGACCGAGTACCGCCTCCAGCAGATTGACCTCGACAAGATTACCTACATCGAAGGCCTGAAAGACTACATAAAGATTCACCTGAGCGGATCATCAGCCCCTATCCTCTCTCTTATGCGCATGAAAGTCATCGAAGACACACTTCCGAAAGAATACTTCGTACGCATCCACAAATCCTTCATCGTCCGCCTCGCCGCGATCGAAGCCATAGAGCGCAATCACATTCTCATCGGCAAGGATCGCATACCTATCGGAGAAACCTATCAATCAGTTCTTTATCAAGCACTCTCTGACACGATCCTGACACAGGACAAAGGATAAGCCATGAACAAAGTTTCCATTAGACGCACGTTTCCCAGCCCCTGTCATCTTTTTTGACAGGGAACACAACACACTATTTCAAGCGTAGGAAGGAATAGCCGAAACGCTCGCGGGCGGCACGCTCAAGGTCTTCACGGTCGTCCGGATGGGCGATGGAGATGAGAGCCTTGGCACGCTCGGCCAGATTCTTGTTGCGAAGATAGACACAACCATATTCAGTGACAACGTACTGCGTCTGGAAGCGGGTTGTTACAACACCGGCTCCGGGAGCGAGATGGGCGACGATCTTGCCACGGCCTTTCGCGGTGCGGGACGGCAGGGCGATGAATGTCTTGCCGCCTTCGGAGAGAGCTGCTCCGTACATGAAGTCGTGCTGGCCACCGACGCTTGAGAAAATCTTGTCACCGATGCTGTCGGCGCAGATCTGACCGGTCAGATCGACCTCGATGGCGGAATTGATCGCCATTGCGTTCGGATTCTGACGGATGCGCTGAGGATCATTCGTCCAGCTCACATCGTAGAACACAGCATCCTTGTTGCGGTCGAGGTACTCGTACATATGTCGGGAACCTAGTGCAAGACAGGCCACGCTGCGGCCCGGCTCGACCTTCTTCAACGAGTTGTCAATCACGCCCATCTGCATAAGACGGAACACTCCGTCTGTCATGGCTTCGGTGTGGAGACCAAGATGCTTGTGATCCTTCAATCCGTTCAGAATCGCGTTCGGAATCCCGCCCACGCCAATCTGCAGTGTGGCACCGTCAGGAATCTCGGCGGCTATGTAGGAACCGATAGCCGACTCAATCTCCGTCGGAGGACCGAACTGCATGTCAACCGGTGGGTCGTCACACTCGATGGCGGCGGTTATCTGCGACTCATGGATCATCGCGGTACCGTAAAGGTACGGAATACTCTTGTTCACCTGAGCGATCACGATTTTGGCTGATTCAACGGCTGGTTGTGCAAGATCGGCTGAGATGTTGTAGCTGCAATAGCCGTTCTCGTCCGGAAGAGAGCAGTTGATGCACGCCACATCAATCGGAATCTCACGGCGGCGGATAAGCGACGGAATCTCTCCAAGGAAGCCGGGAATGAGACTGCCGTAGCCTTGCGCGACATATTCCCTCTGATCAGAACAAAGGAACACACTGTTCACGAAGAACGACTCCTTGTACTCAGGCTTGCAGAACGGAGCCGGTCCCTTGGTGATGTTGAAACCAGAGACGATGTTCACTCCCTGAAGCTCATCCGCCCTGCGGGCAAGAGCCTCCTGAATGATCACCGGAACGGCGGTGCTTCCCTGAAAGAAGACCCAGTCTCCTGACTTTACGAGTTTTACGGCCTCGTCGGCGCTTACGTATTTCATAAATAAATGTTCTCTAAACAACTAATTTCCAGAAGCATAAAGTCCGACAAAAAGTCCGAGGCGCTCATCCAAGGCGCGGAAATCCTCCTCGGAATTAAGCATCGAAACGCAGACCCTGATTCCCTCGCGATTGCTTCTTGTCGCAACCAGTGTGATGGCACAGATTCCGCAGCGAAGTAAATTCAACAGCAACTTGCTACCTGTCAACCCGTCATAGCCGATCGTGAAGAAAAAACCGTCACTCACATCCTCATCCAGATCCTTGTCGTACACGATGTGGAACCCGTGGCGAAGGAATATTTCCTTGGCCTTCCCTGCCCTGCTGGCATATTCATGCATCTCCCCCACGAAGTCATATTCACCGTCAGCCGCCGCTCCGAGCATCGCCGAGAAAGCGTACTGCGCAGAGTGAGAGCAACTTGACGAATTTACGTAAAGGTATGTCAAAGAGAAGTTGTCGCCGAAGCGGCCGAGCCCGTAACGCTCGCGGAGTGCGGGATATTCCCTTTTATAGAGTTTGTCGGACATGGCGACCATCGCGATGCGTTCACCGGCGTAACTGAATATCTTCGAGGCGGATATCATCAGCACGCAGTTGTCGGTGTAGCGGGCTACTGTCGGCTGGTAAGGCGGCTGGAACGGCATGGAACGATTCTTTCTGAAATCCATGCAAAGATACGCCATGTCCTCCAGAGCGATCACATCGTGCTTTGTACACAATTCGCCCAGATTCCTCAGCTCGTCCTCCGTCAAACAGACCCAAGACGGATTGTTAGGATTTGAATATACTATCGCCGCCACACGCCCGTCACCGAACACTTCCTCCAGCTTCTCACGGAACTTATCCCCTCTGAAATCATAGAGGTCGAACATTCTGGTCTTGAATCCAAGAACCTTTGCCTGAACATAATGCGAAGGAAATCCTGGATTAAGATAGACAACCGTGTCCTTCGCCGGGTTCATCTGGATGCACTCCAGAAGGAGGTTGTAACACCCTTGCATGGATCCAACCGTTGGAACGATACCTTCGGGAGATATGTCCACTCCGACAAACGCCTTGATGAAACGAGAACCGTTCTCCTTGAGTTCCGGAATTCCGCATGCCGGAGGGTAGACAGAAGCCTCGCCACAGTCCAAAGCCTTCTTCTGGGCCTCAATGCCAATCCGGCATGCGTCCAAACCCGGTATGCCGAACTCCAGATGCACGAACTTCTCACCGGAAATCCTTTCCAACTCATGAGCCACATTGACACACTGGCGGATTGTCGTCCGACCTATGTCCGCAATGTCAAGCCTTTGCAGGACTTCATCTACAGCAGTCTTTGAGATCGGTTTCATTTCGAGAAGTTTTTTGAGACCTCTAGTCCTGCATTGAACGCGGCGATGTTCATTTCCACGATCTTCTCACCCTTGCGGGAGAACACATTGGTGATACCCTCACGAAGTTTCTCCGGCTCAAGGATTTCCATGACCGCAGCGGAAGCGCCAAGCAGGACCATATTCGCGCTGCGTGGAGAGCCGGTCTGTTTCGCGATCTCGTCGCAGTCCAATGTTATCGCCTTGCCGATTTTCTGGAGTTCGGCGGTAATTTCCTCTAAAAGAGGATAATTCGGGATATTCACAAACGGAGTGGAGTTCGTCACGATCCAGCCGTTCTTTGAAAGCCAAGGCAGGTAGCGGAGAGCCTCCATCGGCTCAAGTGAAAGGATCAGGTCGCACTCCCCTTTCGGGATCAAGTCGCTCCAGATCCTTTCGGTGCTGATACGCAGGTTGCTCTGCACGTCACCGCCCCTCTGGCTCATACCGTGCACCTCAGCCTGTTTCAAGTGCAGATTCTGGTCAAGCGCGGCCCAACCGATCACGGTGGCTATCGAAAGGATTCCCTGTCCACCGACTCCTGATAGTATGATGTCTTTCTTTGCCATGATATTATGCTTTTTTGTTAGCGGCCGCAACGTGACGTTTTGCGGTCTGAATGCATTCCCTGCGGCAGATGATGACTGAGACGCCGCTGTAATTGAGTTCCTCGTCGATCACCTTCTCCATGTCAGGATAGTTCTTAGGAAGAGGAACTATTGTCCTGATGTGTTCAGGCTCGACTCCCAGTCCCTTGCAGATTTCTTCCAGTTTGCCGGTTCCGGCTGAATCTTGCCCACCTGTCATGCCAGTGGTCAGGTTGTCCGAGATGCAGACCGTGACGCTTGCTCCGGCGTTGACGCAGTCCAGAAGTCCTGTCATTCCGCTGTGGGTGAATGTCGAGTCGCCTATCACAGCCACAGCCGGCCACACACCAGAGTTGGCGGCTCCGAGAGCCATCGTGATGGAAGCACCCATCTCCACACAGGTCTGGAACGAATTGAACGGAGGCATATATCCCAGCGTGTAACATCCTATGTCACTGAAGACCCTGGCCGTAGGAGCATATTCTTTAAGCACCACATTGAGAGCGGTGTAGAAGTCACGGTGACCGCATCCCTGACAAAGAGCCGGCGGACGAGGGACAGCAACCTCTGATTTTGAATATGTCTCCATAGGCGGCAGACCTAGCGCGCCGCGCACACAGTCAGGTGTAAGTTCTCCGGTCCTAGGAAGAGTGCCGTCCAGCCGGCCAACAATCTTTGTCCATCTTCTGTCATCCGGATCATAAAGGATTCCGCGCATCCGCTCCTCGACAAGAGGCTGACCTTCCTCAAGCACAAGAATGGCATCGCAAGCGGCAGCCATCTCTCTTGCCAATGCCTTAGGGAACGGGTAACGGGTAACCTTGAGAGCGGGATAAGGGCATCCGTCCGGGAAATTCTCCATCAGATAGTTCCAAGCTATTCCGCAAGCGATGATTCCCAACCTGTGGTTGTGTCCCTCGATGTAACGGTTGTCAGAAGAAGCCACAGAGTCCTCCTCAAACGACAAGACATCATCAGCCAGCTGCCTGACACGTTTCTTGGCATTGACCGGCAGGGTCACCCAATTCTTCTCATGATCCTCATCAGGAAAATGAATCTCGTTCTCGCGCCTTGCCTCCACGGCTTCCACCACCGCCCTTGAATGCGCCATACGGGTTGTCAGACGCATAAGCACAGGAATATGATTGGTTTCGGAATAGTCAAAAGCCTCTCGCACCATGTCGTAGGCTTCCTGCTGATTCGACGGCTCGAAGCACGGCATCATGGCAAAGTCCGCATAAAACCTTGAATCCTGCTCATTCTGAGAGGAGTGCTGCGACGGGTCGTCGCAGGCGACAACCACCAGACCACCATTCGCCCCGGTCACAGCCGAATTGACAAACGCGTCGGCACATACGTTCATCCCCACATGCTTCATGCACACCAAGGCGCGTTTTCCCGAATATGAAACACCGAGTGCGGACTCCATCGCTGTCTTTTCATTGGAAGACCAGTCGCAATGGACACCACGCTCTTTTGTAAGAGGGTGTGACTGAATATATTCAGTTATTTCAGTCGATGGCGTGCCGGGGTAGGCATAAACACCGGAAAGTCCGGCATGGAGCGCTCCCAAAGCCAAAGCCTCATCACCCAAAAGAAGTTTCTTTTCCGACATAACTTGTAGAGGTTTATTGTTTTCATGTTATTTCGGCTACAAGTTACGAAAAATCTCAATTATTCGCAAATTTCTTTCATTTCCCAACAAAATCATCTCAATATCAGTAAAAATTTAACATCGGGTTTTCTTGCGTATCAAGAATAATTTCGATAACTTGGGCAAGGATTATAAAAGGATCTTTACATGAAAAAGACAATCGCGGTGGCCGGCACAGGCTATGTTGGCCTGTCCATAGCAACACTTCTGGCCCAGAGCAACAAGGTTCTGGCCGTGGACATCGTACCTGAAAAGGTTGACAGGATCAACCATGGCGAGTCTCCGATTCAAGATGAATATATCGAGAAGTATCTCAGAGAGAAGCCTTTGGATCTAACAGCCACTCTTGACGCCATGGAAGCATATTCCAAAGCGGACTTTATCGTCATCGCAACACCGACCAACTACGATCCCAAGAAGAATTTCTTCGACACCGGAGCTGTGGACGCCGTCATCAATCTGGTTCAAGAGGTGAACCCTGATGCGGTCATGGTCATCAAATCAACGGTTCCGGTAGGATTCACGGCTTCGGCGATGGAACGTTTCTCCTATAGGGAACGCCTCGCCGACGGCAGCTTCCGGACAGTGGAGCCTAAGATCATATTCTCACCGGAGTTTCTCCGCGAAAGCAAAGCCCTCTATGACAACCTTTATCCGAGCAGGATCATCGTCGGCCGTCCTGAGGGCAACGCCGGACTGGAGGCCGCGGCTGAGGAATTCGCCGGACTGCTTCAGGAAGGGGCGATCAAGGAGAACATCCCGATTCTCTACATGGGCACGACGGAGGCGGAGGCGGTCAAGTTGTTCGCGAACACCTACCTTGCCCTCAGGGTAAGCTTTTTCAATGAATTGGACACCTACGCCGAGCTCAAAGGTCTGGACACAAAGTCCATCATCGGCGGCGTCTGTCTGGATCCAAGGATCGGTTCCCACTACAACAATCCATCCTTCGGCTACGGAGGTTACTGCCTGCCTAAGGACACAAAGCAGCTTCTGGCCAATTACGCGGATGTGCCTGAAAACCTCATCGGAGCCATTGTCGAGAGCAACCGGACCCGAAAGGACTTCATCGCCGACCAAGTGCTTCAGAAGGCCGGTTACTACACAGCCTCAAGCGCATGGAACGAGCAAAATGAAAAGACGGTCACCATCGGAGTGTTCCGTCTTACAATGAAAGCCGGATCGGACAACTTCAGGCAGAGTTCCATCCAGGGTGTAATGAAGAGGATCAAAGCCAAAGGCGCGACGGTCATCGTCTATGAGCCGACGCTGGAATCCGGAACCACATTCTTCGGCAGCGAGGTGGTGCATGACCTTGAGGAATTCAAAAGGCGTTCAGACTCAATCATCGCTAACAGATACGACCCTGTCCTCGATGATGTCAAGGACAGGGTCTATACACGCGATCTCTTCAAGAGAGATTAGAACTATTTCAGAATCTCGTCGGCGAGGGCCTCGGCGTTGTCAACTATGGCGGAAGGGTTGTAGGAAGCCAGTTCCTCACGGCTCCGGAATCCCCATGTGACTCCTATGGTGCGGACCTGAGCGTTGACTCCGGTCTGCATGTCCACGTTCGAGTCTCCCACATAGACAGTCTCGTCTTTGGTCACCGAAGGAACCTCGGCAAGGACTTGGCTCACTATAGCCGGATCAGGCTTTATGGGCTGGCCTTCACGCTGACCCAGAATCTTCACGAAGTCATATTCACCGAAAAAATGCTTCACTAATTTTTCGGCGCCGTCCTGATACTTGTTGGAGGCCACGGCAAGGCGCACTCCCCTTTCGGTTATTTTCCTGAGCATCTCAAGAATGCCGTCGTAAGGTCTTGTGAAGTCACATTTGTGGGCATCGTAGTATGGCAGGAAGTATGAAGCCATCTTCTGTACGTTGTCCTCGGTGGCATATTCAGAAGGCAAGGCCGCGCGGAACATATTGAATATTCCGCGGCCTACCATCTGGTAATAAGAATCTATCGGATATGCCGGAAAGCCACACTGCTCCAAAGCGTAGTTGGTGGCGTTTCCCAAATCCTCAACGGTGTTCAACAGCGTGCCGTCAAGATCGAATATAGCAAGTTTTGTCATACCTTACTCAGCATTCTCGAAGCCGAAATATTCGCCTTTGTCCTCATAAGGTACACCGGTCTTCATCCATGCCGGCATCGGAGCACCCTTGAGATAGTAGTCGAAGAACTGTTGGAGTCTGATTGACAAGTCTTTGCAGTTGCGTCTCTGGACAAGGTTGTGCGCCTCCTTGTTGTACTGGAGAAGCCAAGCCGGCTTGTCCAACCTGCGGAGATCCGAGAAGAACTCGATACCCTGGTACCACGGAACGGCTCCGTCAGCGTCATTGTGCATAATTAGTACAGGAGTCTGGACCTTATCGACGTGGAACACAGGAGAGTTCTCAATGTAGAGATCGAGCGCGCCCGGCTCCCACATACTCTTTCCGATACGGCTTTGTCCGTGCTCATACTGACCGGCGCGGGTGATGCCCGAGCCCCAGCGGATGCCGCCGTAGGCCGATGTCATGTTGCCCACAGGGGCTCCTGAACCGGCAGCCGCGAACATGTTCGTGCGTGTTATGAGCCATGCGGTCTGGTAGCCGCCCCAGCTCTGGCCCTGAATGGCCATCTTGCTCTTGTCAGCGATCGGATAGGCTTCGCAAAGTGCCTCGGCTCCGGCGCAGATGCAGTTGTAGGCGCTTTCTCCCGGATGTCCGACCTTGTAGACAATGTCAGGCACGAACACGATGTACCCCCTCGAAGTATAGAATGGGATATTCACGATCGAGCGCGACGGAGCAGGTGTCCAGAATGAATAAAGATTGTTGGCGTTCTTCTCGTAGAAATAGATCATGACCGGAAGCTTTTCTCCATCCTTGACTCCGTCCGGAACGAACACCAATCCCTTGAGAGGAGTGCCGTCATAGGCTTTCCAGCGGAAAAGCTCAGCACTGCCCCAACGGTAGTCAGCCATCTGAGGGTTGATGGAAGAGACCTTTGTGGATGTCTTGAAATTGTCGTCCGTATAATAGAGGTCATAGCAATTGCGGAAGTTGCCTTTCTGGAAAAATATCCTGTCAGAGTCTTTGGTTCCGGCTATGTATTTGAAACTTACCGTGTCAGTGAAATATTCAAGAGTCTTGGCCGGCTTGGCGAGGTTCACCTTGCCGAAACCGTTCTCCTGACTTTCCTCGTTGAAGACGCCAAGATAGACAGTCTGCTTAGGATCAAGCGGTTTAACTACTCCGCAGCGGCGCTCGTTCGGTTTCCTGGTGTCCGGCTTAGGATCCATAATCTTGAAGCGGTTGTGAGTCTGGCGGCCTACGCCACCTGTAAGGTTGACTGCTGACGAACCGTCAGGTGAGAACTTCCAGATGTCATAGCGGTCTATGATGAACAATGCAGACTCGTCCTTGAGCCACTTAGGTGAGAACTCGTGAGCCGGGGCGGCTGTCGGATGGTCGTCCTCCTCATCGTAGAAAGGAACGCCAGTCTGAGCGGTAAGGTTAACCTTCTCGCCGGTCAGGGTGTTGTAGGTGAACCAGTTCAT
>DCMG01000129.1 GCA_002321335.1 Bacteroidales bacterium UBA1628
AGTTCGCGTTCATCGGACGCTCCAATGTCGGCAAGTCATCGCTGATCAACATGTTGTGCGGCAACCGCAAGCTTGCGAAGACATCATCCACTCCCGGAAAGACCCAACTGATCAACCACTTCATCATCAATGACAGCTGGTACCTTGTCGATCTTCCGGGCTACGGCTTCGCCAAGATCTCACAGAAAGGACGCGAGGAACTCAGGAAGATGATCAACGACTACATCGAAAAATCGGAGGAGATGGTCGTGCTCTTTGTCCTGATCGACTCGCGGCACGACATCACGAAGATTGACAGGGAGTTTCTGTCCGGGCTTGGGGAGAACGGCATCCCGTTCGCGATCATATTCACAAAAGGCGACAAGCTCGGGCCGAATGCCTTGAAGGCGCAGATCGAGCGGGACAAGGAGATCCTGTCTGAAGATTGGGAGGAGATGCCGCCGATGTTCGCCTCCAGCGCCGAGACCGGAGCCGGAAAGGAAGAGATATTGGACTATATTCAACAATATATTAATTTATAGCATAGTTTAATGCACATGGAACACAGAATGGAATTGTTTGCCTGCAGAGCCTCCAAAGACTTTGCGTGCAAGGTTGTTGACGAACTGAACATCATCGGAGCCAAAGTTGGAGAAAAGTATCACCTTGGGGCTTCCGAAGTGACCAAATTCAGCGATGGAGAGTTCGTTCCCTCTTTCACGGACAGCGTCAGAGGCGCGACCGTGTTCATCCTGCAGTCAACTTTTCCACCCACAGAGAATCTGATGGAGCTTCTGCTGACAATCGACGCCGCCAAAAGAGCCTCCGCCGACAAGGTCATCGCAGTGATGCCGTACTTCGGATGGGCCAGACAGGACCGCAAGGACAAGCCGCGCGTATCGATCGGAGCGAAGCTGGTGGCCAATCTTCTGACAGCCGCAGGAGTGGACAGAATCATGACATGCGACCTGCACGCCGACCAGATCCAGGGATTCTTCGACCTTCCTGTGGACCACATCTACGCCAGCAAGGTTTTCATCCCTTACCTTAGGTCTTTGAACATCGAGAATCTTGCGATCGCCGCTCCTGACATGGGTGGAGCCAAGAGGGCCAACGCCTACGCCAAGGAACTCGCCTGCCCTGTGATCATCTGCCACAAGTCACGCGAAAGAGCCAATGTGGTGGCCTCAATCACCGCCATCGGAGAGGTTGAGGGAAAGAACGTGGTGATTGTGGACGACCTTATCGACACTGCAGGGACCCTTGTGAAAGCGGCTGAGGTGTTGATGGAGAAAGGCGCCGCCAGCGTCAGGGCATGCGCCACACACGCAGTGCTTTCCGGTCCTGCCTACGACAGGATCAACAACTCCTGCCTGAAGGAAGTGTTCGTCACCGACACCATTCCGCTCAAGGAAGGTGTAGACACAAGCAAGATCAAGGTTGTCTCCATGGCGGAGACCTTCGCCGCGATCATCCGCAAGGTCTACAACTACGAGCCTATCAGCACGGAATTTATATTTTAGGAATATATGAAAACAGTTCTCGCGGCGATAATCCTCCTCGGGATCGGGGTCATCGGAATGTGCTTCAACATCATATTCCGGAAGAACGGCAAGTTCCCTGAGACCGAGATCAGCCGCAACGAGAACATGCGGAAGTTGGGAATCAAGTGCATGAGGGAGCAGGACGAGGAAATCTTCTCCAAGAAGAAGCCCCAAAAGAACGCTTCATGCACCGGTTCCTACAGCGACGCCTGCACCGGATGCGGTTTCTATGAATATGAGTTCGGTGGCAAGAAGCCGAAGAAATAGAGTCGCGGAAAGTGTTTAAATTTAAGAACGTAAAGGAATATTTATGAGTTTAGTAGCCATTGTGGGACGCCCGAATGTCGGCAAGTCCACACTTTTCAACAGACTTGTCGGAATGCGTCAGGCCATCGTTGACGAGACCGCCGGCGTGACAAGAGACCGCCACTACGGAAAATGCGAATGGTGCGGCAAGGAGTTCTCCGTGGTGGACACGGGAGGATGGACGACAAACTCGGACGATGTGTTCGAGGAGGCCATCCGCAAACAGGTCGTGATCGCCATAGAGGAGGCTGACGCTGTGATATTCATGGTGGAGGCCGCCGCCGGCATCACTGACTACGACGCGGAGATCGCCGACATCCTCCGCCGAAGCAAAAAGCCTGTCGTCCTGTGTGTCAACAAGGTGGATTCCGGAGAGAAGATGTTCGACGCCTATCAGTTCTATTCATTGGGACTGGGAGAGATCTGGACCACGTCAGCGGCCAACGGAAGCGGAACCGGTGATCTTCTGGACGAGGTTCTCAAGGTTCTGCCTGAAGAGAAGCCTCAGCAGGACGATGACCGCCCTGATCTTCCGCACATCACGATTGTGGGAAAGCCGAACGTCGGCAAGTCGTCCTTGACCAATGCCCTGCTCGGCGAGGAAAGGAACATCGTGACACCGGTTGCCGGGACCACAAGAGACTCTATCTCAACCCTCTACAACAAATTCGGTCACGAGTTCATGCTCGTGGACACCGCCGGGATGCGCAGGAAAGCAAAGGTCAACGAGGATCTGGAGTTCTATTCCGTGATGCGTTCCATCAGGGCGATCGAGCATTCCGATGTCTGCATCCTGATGATCGACGCCAACAGCGGAATGGAGGCCCAGGACATGAGCATATTCAATCTCATCGTCCGCAACCGCAAGGCTTGCGTGCTGGTGGTCAACAAATGGGACCTCTTCCTCAAGGACAGCAACACGATGAAGGAATATGAAGCCTCGCTTCGCCGCCGCATCGCTCCGTTCGATGACGTGCCGATCATATTCACCTCCGTCACAAAGAAACAGAGGATCATGGATGTGCTGGACGCGGCCGAGCACGTCTACGAGAACTATTCCCGCAAGCTTTCGACCGCAAGGCTGAACGAGGCTCTGCTGCCGGAGATAGAGAACTATCCGCCGCCGGCGTGGAAGGGCAAGTATGTGAAGATCAAGTACGTGACCCAACTTCCGACAAGATTCCCGGCGTTCGCGTTCTTCTGCAACCTGCCTCAATACGTCAAAGAGCCGTACAAGAGATTCCTTGAGAACAAGCTGAGGGAACATTTCGATCTGCAGGGATGTCCTGTTCAGATATTCATGAGAGCAAAATAATGGCTGCCTATGCTGTTGGAGATTCTGAAAGCGTTCATAATCGGCATCTGCGCGTCGGCTCCGCTCGGGCCGGTGGCGATTATCGTGCTTCAGAAATCCATCTGCTATGGGCATAAGGCCGGTTTCACGACCGGTCTCGGCGCATCGCTTGTCGACACAGCCTACGCCATCATCTCGATCTTCGCATGGGCTTTCGCCCAGAATTTCATCAACACCTACGAATCTATCATATTCCTGATAGGAGGTCCGGTAATCGCCTTGCTGGGATATTCAATGGCATTCAAGGATCCGTTCAGGAAGATGGAGCCGGGCGATGTCAAGGCACGAGGAGCGTCACCGAAGGATTTCCTGCAGGCAGTCGCAACCACAATCTCCAACCCGGGGGCGATACTCGTGATGTTCGCGCTGTTCGCTTTCTTCCAGGTTGATGTGTCTGACAGAAGCTTCAGGATCTACCCGATCATCCTTGCGGTGGCCGGCGGATCAATCGCCTACTGGTTCTTCTTCTCATGGTTCTTCAGCAATTGGAGGAAGGCTTTTGACATGAAAAAGATCATGTGGATGAACAGGATCGCGGGAATCATAATCATAATAATAGGGTTGGCCTTGATCGGAGAGGGAGCGTTTGACCTTCTCTTCACGGGCAGAAAGTAATTTTTGAATATGAAAGAGAAAGAAGAAGATAAGAAAGGAGGTTTCTTCAGCAACTGGATAGTCAGGAACGTTTTGCTTGCGGTCTTGTTCTTTGCGGTTCTGATTTTCGCCAGTTCAATGCTGCTCAGCGTTCTGACCAATCACGGGAAGACGATAGAGGTGCCGGATTTCACAAGCATGACCGTGAACGAGGCAAAGCACGAGGCTGCCAGGTCCAAGCTCAGGGTGGAGGTCATCGACTCCATTTTTGTCAGGAAGATGGAACGTGGAGCCATTTACAGCCAGAATCCGAAACCGGGTTCTCAGGTGAAGCAAGGCAGGAGGATTCTCCTCACGATCAATGCCAAGAACGCCAAGAAAGTCAGTATGCCTAACCTTGTCGGTTACTCGATGCGTCAGGCCAAGGCTGAACTCAACTCTCGTGGTTTGGCATTGGGCAAGTTAATCTACGTCAACGACATAGCCACAAACAATGTCCTGAGACAAATCTACCGTAACCGTGAGATCAGGCCAGGCAGACAGATCGAGACCGGTTCGGAGATCAATCTGGAGGTCGGGCTGAATCCGGAGGACAATCTGACATATATTCCAAATGTCAAGGGACTGAAGTACCTCAGGGCAGTCGATGCCGTGCATGACAATTCTTTGAACATCGGCCGGGTTGTGTTCGACAAGAGTGTGAGGAACTACACGGATTCTCTCAACGCCGCTGTCACAAGACAGACACCAGAGGCGACAGGGAATCCTATCCTTATGGGCTCGGATGTGACCATCTATCTATCATTGGACAAGAAAGACGAGTAACGTGGACGAAGAGAGACTTTACAACGACCAGGAGGAAAACGTTGAGGATGAGGAGCAGGGGATGTTCGAGCATTTCCGGCTCAATGTCGATGTCGGACAGACCCCGATGCGTGTGGACAAGTACATGGCCACGCACCTTGAGGACACTTCCAGGCATAGGGTTCAGTGCGCCATAAAGGAAGGCTATGTGCGTGTGAATGAAAAGATTGCGAAAGCAAACCTGATTATAAGGCCAGGAGATGTCATCCGTTTCGTGATGCCTTACCGCCGCCGTGGTCTGGAGATTCTGCCGCAGGACATTCCATTAAATATAGTCTACGAGGACAATGACCTCCTCGTTGTCAACAAAGCCGCCGGAATGGTCGTACATCCCGGGCACGGGCACTTCGAGGGAACTCTCATCAACGCTCTCTCCTATCATTTGGGAATATCCCAGGGTCCAGAAGCGGCTGACGAACGGATGGGCATTCTAGTGCACAGAATCGACAAAGACACCTCAGGACTTCTTGTCGTGGCAAAGAACGACGAGACTCAACTGGATCTGGCACGTCAGTTCTTCGAGCATTCGATCGAGAGGCGGTACGTGGCTGTTGTCTGGGGCAACCTAAAGGAGGATGAGGGGACGATTGACGGGAACATCGGGCGGGATCCCAACGACAGGCTGCGGTTCAGGGTTTACACCGGTGATGATGAACGTGGCAAGCATGCTGTGACGCATTACAGGGTGTTGGAGAGGTTCGGTTATGTTACCGTTGTAGAGTGTAAACTGGAAACCGGGCGCACGCACCAGATCAGGGTTCACATGAGTTACATCGGGCATCCGCTGTTCAATGACGAGAGGTACGGTGGCTCGGAGATCCGCAAGGGCACGATCTACGCCAAGTACCGTCAGTTCATCCAGAACTGTTTCGAGATCTGCCCTCGGCAGGCCCTTCACGCCAAGACTCTTGGCTTCGTGCATCCTGGCACAGGCAAATGGATTCAGTTCGATTCTCAGCTTCCGGAAGACATGACCGCTATGATTGACAAATGGAGGAATTACGTCAATTTCGTCAAGGTGGAAGAGGATGAATGATTTCATATTGAGCTGACTGAGAAAGATTTCCTATTGGATGACCAGAATAAAAAAAGAAACTTTCAAATTTTGCACGTTACCAAAATTTGAAAGTTTATTTTTATTCTGGCCATAGGCTAATATGTCAAAAAACATTCTGAGTTTATCATAATGCACGGTTACTTCTACAGGCTATAATACACGGTCACTGAGCTTGTCGAAGTGACGATAGTAACCGACTCTTTAATTATTCGCAATCTTGTCACTATGGTCAGAAAAAGACTATGGCGAATTTTGGTCCACCGTGCAAAATTCGCCATAGTCTTTTTTGACTGTCCTAATATATTCAAACAGAACTACATCCTTGGAGGCGGAGGACCCATCGGGCCGCGACCCATGCCTGGGCCGCCACGACGTCCGTCTCTGCCACCGAAGTTGCCGAAGCGGTAGGTCAGGGAAACTACTATGTAGCGGCCGAGGGTGTTGTTCAGGGTCTCGGTGTGATAGTTCGAGGAGTCGGAGATCGAGAGGTTCTTGGCCTGATCGAGGATGTCGTAGGCGTTCAGGGCGAGGGTGAACTTGTCCTTGAACAGAAGCTTGGTGATCTTGGCGTTCAGAATCAACTGGGTTCCTTGATCGGTCGTGTAGCCGTTATACCAGTTGTAGTTGCCATCGGCGACGATTCCGAATCCGCCCGGAACAGTCCAGTTCATCGAGGCGGTCACCTGATTGCTCCACGTCATATTTGTGGACTGATTGGCGATTGTGTACCAGGACTTTGACATTCTGGTTCGACCGCCGGCGGTGAGTTCCACTATGTCATTGCGATAGGTAAAACGAAGACGCTCGGTAAGGCCTACAGTCTGAAGTTTGTTCAGGGTAAAGTCCAACGTGTGGAAGTCCTCAAGGAACTTGTCAGCAAGAAAATCCTCGGCATTGTAGTTTTCCCCTTCATAGTACTTGCCCATGTCGAAATTGGACGAGCCTACATAAGACGATGATCTGGAATAACTTGCCCTTGTCATATTGAATATGCTGAAGTTTGACTTCGCGATCGGGGTGTTCAGCATCACTCTGAAACTGCCGTTGTAGGAATCCTTTCCATTGACAGGGATTGAGTACTGCACTCCGTTGGTGCCGTACCATTGGGCGTTGACTATAGGATTCTTCACGATACCACCATCAATTCCGGCGTTGACCGAAAGGAAAGTCTTCTTGTTGGTGTGGCGGAAATCGCTTCTGAAATCGTGGTTGAAATATGGCTCAAGGTACATGTTACCGAATGACACGTTGAGAGGGTTGGTGTTGTCCGGCACTCTCATCAACTGGTTGACTGACGGCTGCTGGGAACGTCCGAAATAGAAACCGCGCACATTGGTGTTGTCATCGATGTCGTACCAGAGCATGGCCTGCGGAGCCCAATTGAGGACGTGGCTGTCGTAAGTGTCGTAGCCGCTTGTCTCATTGTGTGTGTCTGTAGGATTGGCGCTGACTCCTGCCTGGGCGCGGAGCTTGTCCTTCTGATAGACGAAGTTCGCGCCGATTGCCTGGTTGACATAGCGGTTGATGATCTCACTGGAATAGACACTGTTGGCGACCTCGCCGAGCGGATTGTAGACAAGATTTGACGCGCTGAAATCCTCAACCACCCCACTGTCGAATGTGTTCTTAGTGGAAGAAGTCCTGTTCCATGACGCCTCGTAGTTGGCCTCGACAAAGAAGCCTTTGCCGAGAGGCTCCGTGTAGGTCAGACGGCCGCTCAAAGACTTGGTGTCCTGATTCTGATTGTAACGTTGGTTGATGACAGAGTCAGAAGGATTCTCAAGATCCTCATAAGTCCTTGTCAATGACTGGTTGAAGCCGTTGGTCTCGTTGCCGCTGAAGTTGTAGCGGGCGTTGAAAGAAAGGGTTCTGCCAGCCTTGCCGAGTTTCTGACGGAAAAGGAAGAAACCGTTTGTCTTCCAGTTGTTGTTGGAACCGGTGTTGCTGGTGAAACCGTCATTGGTGTTGGAAGTCACACCATTCTTCTCTGTCAGGGTCGAAAATTCAGAAATCTCGTTGAAGTCTCCGTTACCAAAACTTACCTGAGGCTGGAACAAGATCGAGGTGTTCTCCGAAAACTTATGCTCCAGGCGGACTCCGAAACGGTGACCATCAGAATTGGTCGTGTTGGATCCCTTGTTGTTGTAGATAAGGTTGTGGTCGTCAAGGTAGGTGATCTTCTTGCTCTCCTCCTCGACATAAGTCTCATTGTTGTTATAGAGATAGTTGCCTCCGAGATCCATCTTGCCGTCAAACAGGCTGGTGTTGCCGTTCAGACCGCCCATCCAGGATGTCGTGATTCCGTTGCCTGGTCCCCAGCCACGGCTGCCACGACCCATTCCGCCGCCACCTCCACGCATTCCCTGCATCATACTTCCGGCCAGGTCGTTAAAGCCTCGGTTGTTCGTGTTGTTGCCGTTGATGATGACGCTGAGTTGGTTCTTGTCAGTGAACCGTCCAAGGAACCCGGCTCCTTGGTAGCGCCAGTCTCCGTTGCCGGATGACAACTCTGCGCCGGACACTTTCTTACGAACATCGTGTCCCGCTCCGGCCATAACGTTACCGAAAAGGCCGTTCATCATCCCTTTTTGGATGGAAAGGTCAATGACAGTCTCGTCGTTGCCGTCGTCGATGCCGGTGAACTGGGCCTGCTCGGACTTTTTCTCCACGACCTTCACCTTGTCGATGATCTTCGCGGGAATATTCTTGGACGCAAGTTGAGGGTCGTCAAGGAAGAACGTCTTGCCGTCTATTGTTATCTTACTGATTGTCTGACCGTTCGCGGTGACGGTTCCGTCCTCGGAAACCTCCACACCCGGAAGTTTTTTCAACAGGTCCTCCAGGACATCGTTCTCGGTCGTCTTGAATGACGAGGCGTTATATTCAATCGTGTCTTTCTTGATCACGATCGGGTTGCCGGTCGCGGAAACACTGGCCGCGTCAAGAACCTGCTTGTCAGGATCCATTTTCAGGACACCGAGATCCAGTTTTCCTTTGACCTCCACATCTTTGATAAGAGTCTTATAGCCAAGAAGTTCAGCCTTAAGGACATATTTCCCGGCGGAGACTTTTTCAAAGATTGTCTTGCCCTTGTCGTCACTGAGGGCATACTTGTAGGGTTTGGTGCCCCCCGGCTTCGTGATGGAAACGGTGGCGAATCCGACCGCCTCTCCGGTGGAAGAATCCGTAAGCGACAATGTGACCGTGCCGCCGCCCTGGGCAAAGGCCAAAGAAAAAGCCGACATGATGCCGGCGACAAAAGTGATGAATTTCTTTAAGTTCATAAGGAATACTCAACTAATCAACCTAACGCTTTCTTTGACAGAGAAACGCAGAGATGGTTTAATCCAGACGCTCAAAAAAAACGTCATTCTGAGTTGATCACGTTGAAGCGCGAAGGGACACGAATGAATATTCATGAATATTCCACCATCATTTTACCCTCTCTGGATGATCCTTGATGAATTTCTCCCAACCGCCCGAACTCTTGATCTTGGCCAACGGACTGGAAATATTGTAGTAATGGCAAAGCGCGATGGCGAGCGCGTCAGTGGCGTCCAGATGCTCCGGCTGGAAATCCACGCCCAACGTCTTGCGCAGCATCACGCTCACCTGCTCTTTGGAGGCGGCCCCATTGCCCGTGATTGCCTGCTTGGCCTCGCGGGGAGCATATTCATGAATATCGGTGATGCCATATTCAAGAGCAGCGAGCATCGCAGCCCCCTGCGCGCGCCCCAGCTTCAGGATGACCTGGGCGTTCTTGCCGTAGAACGGCGACTCCAGCGCCATC
>DCMG01000145.1 GCA_002321335.1 Bacteroidales bacterium UBA1628
ATCGTTTCATAAGGGAAATTGATGCGACCAGAGAGGTGGAAATCGCAGCGAATTGTGTGAATATGGCCGAGGCGGAAAAGATGATGCAGGAACGCAAGGTCAACGGTATCATCTATTTCCCTTCTGATTTCACCGAGAAACTTGCGAGAAATGAGACTGCAACATTCTCCGTCTATGCGGACATGAGCAGTTTCCTGTACTACAAGAACGCCTTGATGGCCACCAACTTCGTGATGCTGCACGAGGTCGGGCAGATCCAGATGCAGAGGTTCGCGTCAGCCGGAATGTCGGAACAACAGATCTCGCAGACTGTGAAGCCGCTTGGCTACGAGGACAACAACCCGTACAACAGGGCTTTCAACTACAGTTTCTTCCTGATTTCGGCGATCCTGATGATCATCATCCAACAGACGTTGTTCTACGGAATGTCTCTGCTGGTCGGAACGGCCAGAGAGAGGAACCGTAGCTTCGCCTCGCTTCCTGACAAGCTTGAAGGCCATGGTGTGGGACGTGTGGTCCTTGGACGTGGAGGAGCCTACTGGCTGCTGTACCTTGCTGTGGGCATGTACATCGCCTTCATCGTGCCGGCCATATTCGGGATTCCTCAAAGGGGAGAGTTCCATGACGTTCTGGCGCTGTTGGTGTTCTTCATCACTGATTGTGTCTTCTTCAGCATGACGTGGAGCACATTGATCACAAGGAGGGAGTCGGTTTTCCTTCTTTTCCTTGCGATGTCACCTGTGGCTTTGTTCCTGACTGGCTGCTCTTGGCCGACAATCGCTTTCCCTGAGTTTTGGAAATGGTTCTCCTACATATTCCCGTCCACATTCGGAGCTCAGGGCTTCATAAATCTCAGCACCGCCGGTGGTGACATGGGTGCCGCTGATGTGCAGATGAAGGCGATGGTGCTTCAGACGATAATTTACTTCTTCCTCGCCTGTGCGGCCGTCTACCTTGAGAACTGGGTTATCCGCCACAAGGAGGCTCTCCTCGAAAGGCGTGAGCGCTTCGAGAAGCGTGTCGGAATCGACCGCAAGGAGGACGCTAAGATCATCGCTGGCGAATAAGGTTTGATACAATAGAATAAACTCCCTCCCGAATTTTGCGCGTTACCAAAATTCGGGAGGGAGTTTATTCTATTCAAGCTCTTAAACTTCACCGGTCACTGAGCTTGTCGAAGTGGCAGTTGTTTTACAGTTATACTTTGGCTAAAGCAGACATATACTGCCGTAGGTGGCTTTGGCTCCCGAAGAGGGAGGGGACCCACGAAGTGGGGAGGACCACCGGAGGCAGTATATGCCTGCTTCAACTATTCACCCACGTGGAACGCCACGCGGAGCTCCTCGATCTCCTCGTCGGTGATCGGGTTCAGCTTGCCAAGCGGAGCGGCAAGGATCAGTGAGCGTGCACTGAAATCGGCAACCTCAAGGCGGTCGAACGTGTTGATGAGCTGATCTCCTGTAACCACAACGGAATCGTTCTCCAGCATCACGAACGGCCTGTGCTTGAACTCGTCAGCGAGTTCTGTCAGATGCTCGTTGTACTGGCTTCCGAACGGGAATGTCGGGATGTCCTGAAGGAATATCCAGCTCTCCGGGATCGTGCGCACATCGAATTTCACACCGGTCGTGCAGAATCCCATCAGGGCTGGGGACTGAGTGAGGATGATCGAGTTGACCTTCGGGTTGCGACGGTAGATTTCATAGTGGAGCGCTACCGAACGGCTTGCGTTCTTTCCCGCCTCAACCATTCCGTCCTTTACCTGAACGATGTCCTCCGGCTCAAGATCCCAACGCTGCATGCTGGACGGCGTGATGAGGAAGTCATTGCCTTTCCAGCGCACGGATGCGGTGCCGTAAGAACTGCACATAAGGCCCTGCGAGCATGCTCTGCGGACAATCTTGCAGATTTCCGCGCGGATCGCCCTTTCGTCTGAAGGGTGGGTGACGTTCATGAAGTGTTGGAACGGAACGTTGACGGCCTTCTCGTGCTGAAGAATCTGCTCCTCGCTGAGGTACTTTGGCTCGCCCAAAGTCTTGGCGTTCAGGATTGTGCGGGCGCAAAGCTCAAGGGTCTCGAACCTTTGGTAGGCATCGGCGATGTCCTCACCGGCAACCACGACACCGTGGTTTTCCATGATGACGGCTTTGTAGTCAGGATTCTTCTTGAACTCAGCCACGATCTTCTTTCCAAGAAGCTCGCTTCCAGGGAGGGCATATTCGGCGAACCCGACAGGACCGCAGGTCTCGCGCGCCTGAGGAATGATGCTCGTGTCGGGCACCTGGTGAACCATACTGAATGTCACCAGTCCTGGAGGATGGGCATGAATCACTGAATGAATATGCGGGTTCATCTTGTAGATGGCCTTGTGGAACGGGTACTCGGAGGAAGGTCTGTGAGGACCAACGATGGTTCCGTCAGCCTTCACACACATGATGTCCGCAGGTGTAAGTGAACCCTTGTCAATCGCCGCCGGGGTAATCCACATGTCTCCGTTCTCGTCCATGATGGACAGATTTCCACCGGAGGTGGTGGTCATCTCGCTGCGATAGATCCTGCCGATGATGATTGCGATCTGCTCGGCCGGATGCATCAGATTTACGTCAAGTTGTTTCATAATATTAATGAGTTACATCGGAAACCGCTTTGACCCATTGAGAAAATGCGGCTTCCCGGATTTACAATTAAGCCAGCATAACCTGACCTCCCGTCACAGGAATCGCCTGCCCGGTCTCTCCAGTCTGGTCGATGGCGTAAAGGATGGCCTTGCAGACATCCACAGGATTGCAGCCCTTGCGCATCGGCACCTGGGCGAGGTAGTAATCTTTTACGTCCTGTACTGTCTTCGCTCCCGGAACCTTCCCGGCGTTGAGGTATTGGATGAACAGCCCGTTCTCCGGATTGCTCCAAAGCGGCCCGTCGTAGTAGTTGCCCGGGCAGATGCTGTTGACTTTCACCCTGTAAGGCGCGAGCTCAAGTGCGAAGGACTGGGTCAGTCCTATTCCTCCGAACTTGCCGCCGGCGTAGGCGAAATTGGCCTTGC
>DCMG01000016.1:0-3556 GCA_002321335.1 Bacteroidales bacterium UBA1628
CAGAAACGCCTTCTTCAGACTCTTGGGGAACAGATACGGTATGCTCGGTTGAGACGTGATCTGACTACTGTTCAGATCGCGGAAAGAGCCGGTATTGCCAGAACTACTCTGGTGAAAATAGAAAAAGGTGACGAGGGTGTGGCTTTGGGGCAATACTACAGAGTGCTGATAGCTCTTGGACTCGGGAATGACATAACCTTGCTTGCGAAAGATGATGAGCTGGGGCGCAAACTCCAGGATGCTAAACTGGAAGTGAGGGAAAGAGCGTCAAAAAAATAGAGCATGGGGAAAGGTAGGAACATCTATGTCTATTACGATGGTGAGCAGGTGGATTTCCCGGTTATTATGGGCATTCTTACCAGCGTTCAACTGAGAGGCAAGGAGATATTTTCGTTCGAGTTTGACAAAACTTGGTTGTCAGACCAACGTTTCAGAAGCTTCGACCCAGACCTTCAATTGTTTCAAGGAAGGCAATATGCTCCGCAGGACAAGGATAACTTTGGAATATTTCTGGATTCGGCACCGGATCGTTGGGGGCGTGTGCTTTTGGAACGCAT
Organism: Bacteroidales bacterium UBA1628; assembly: GCA_002321335.1. Lineage (GTDB taxonomy): Bacteria > Bacteroidota > Bacteroidia > Bacteroidales > UBA932 > Cryptobacteroides. The sequence goes on from DCMG01000016.1 coordinate 558, forward strand.
AGAAGCTGAGCTTGCAAGATTGGATGGTCGCCAGATAAGAAATCTTTATGAAACAGATTATCTGTTGGGAGTGTTTGACGGCAGCAGAATGGGAGCGATAAGATTCAAGTTGGAGCCGGACGGTGCTTTTCTTGACAATGATGCTACAATGGCGACTCCACCTTGGACTTCTCTGAGGGAATTGGAAGAGGCATCTCTGAACCTTGAGGACAGTCATATAGCCGGACAGAGTAAATGGCTGCGAATGCTGGTGGCACCTGGAAGTTCCTTGGGAGGTGCTAGACCGAAGGCAAATGTTCTTGACAAGGATGGCGATCTGTGGATTGCCAAGTTTCCGAGCAGGAAAGACAGACGTGATGTCGGGGCGTGGGAGGCGGTCTGCACAGGACTCGCTAAAAGGGCAGGAATAGCTGTGAGTAATTTCAAACTTGAAAGATACAGCGGTGAATATCACACATTTCTTACCAAAAGGTTTGATAGGACTGATGGTGGGAAACGGCGACAGTTTACATCTGCGATGACATTGTTGGGATACAGTGATGGAGAAGATTCAGTCGGGGCAAGCTATCTTGAAATTGCGGAATGGATAGAGAGAAACTGTATGAACATCTATGACAATCTGTTGGAACTCTTCCGCAGAATCGTATTCAATGTGGCGATTTCAAATTGTGACGATCATCTTCGCAATCACGGATTCATCTATTCGCCAAAAGGATGGACATTGTCGCCGGCGTATGATCTTACCCCTGATCCAGCGGGTTATGGACTAAAATTGAATATAGATGAAACCGACAACTCATTGGATTTCACCCTTGCTCTGTCAATAGCCCCTTATCTTGGCATAAATGACGAAACCGCGAATCAGATTGTCAGGCATATAAAATCGGTTGTTTCGTCTTGGAGAACGGCAGCGACACAATATGGTATTCCGCGTTCGGAGCAAGAAATTATGGAGCGAGCGTTTAACTGTTGAGGTTGCTTCCGGATAACTTCGAGGTAGCCGCGGTGATGATGCCCCTTTCTTGACCGTGTTTATTCGTTTGTCCGATGGAAGGCCTTTTCCCAGACAATATTCACTATCTTTATGAGGTATTTCGGGAAGCGGTTTGAATCCCCTCACAAGAGACGCCAACCTTGAACGGGGCAACTTCGTGCGTAAATTCCCTGTTCTAACGCACCAAACCGGAGAGCAAAGCGCAAAAGCAGCATATTCACGTACAGAACAATTTAACTAAAAAGACAGCAGGACAATGATTCAGGAGGGGTTCACATTCTACCGGCCACACGAGGCGTTAAGGGAATATGTCAGGTTCTACTGGGTGTTCAGGAGTGGCCTGGCCATTAGCGCCTTGACGTTCCCGACGGGATGCCCGCAGATCATATTCCACAGGCGCAAGCCTTTGTATATTCCCGAATCGGACACTTTCCAGAGCAGGCTGACCATCAGCGGGCAGGTCAATTTCCCGTCGCACCTGAGCGCCATGGGCGAGACGGAGATGATCGTGGTGGTTTTCAAGCCATACGGGCTCAGCCCGCTTCTGAATATTCCCGCATCGCTTTTCTACAATCAGGAAGTTTCGGGGTGCGACATAGGTGGCATCGGATTGCGGGAACTCGATGAACGGATCTCCGGATGCGAAGACAGCGCTGGCTGCATCAAGTTAATAGACAATTGGTTATTATCCCGACTTACAAAACAGGCAAACGGCCAGACGCAAAGAATCCAAGCGGTTGTCCAGCGGATGCTCGCGGCTCCGGAATCCACCGTCACAGACCTGGCCGCCATCGCCTGCCTTGGCAAAAAGCAGTTCGAGAGATCATTCAGCTCGCTTGTCGGCATCAACCCTAAGGAATATTCAAGGATAGTCCGCTTTCAAAAGGCGTTGGCCATGATGCAATCGGGCGAATCAGTGCTGAGTCAGGTTGCCTACGCCAGCGGATATTCAGACCAGTCTCATTTCATAAGGGAGTTCAGGAGCTTCAGCGGGCAGACACCGGCCACGCTACCGAAAACGACAAGCATACACTCTGACCTGTTTTCGAATCCAGTATAATACGTAAAAGATAACGTTCCTCATCTTAGGCGAGTTTCATTTTACCGCTTGAAATGTCCCTTTTGTTCTATCCTCCGTCAAGGGATTCCGCTACTTTCGCGGTCATATTCATAAAAATAAGAAAGCATGAAAGAAGTGAATCCCAAAGAGACCACCAGAGCCTACGCCTTTGAGTTCTGGATGCGCGCCCCGATGCCGATGGTGACGTTCTTCAAGACCATCGATGTCACCCGACTGGCAAGGATAAGCCGAAGGACCGGACTGAAATTCAACATGTTGATGTGCTACTGCATCGGCAGGGCGGCAAGCGGAGTGAAGGAGTTTTACATGCTGCCTGTCGGTGGAAAATTGATTGAATATGACAGCCTGGCGGTAAACACCATCGTCGCCAACAGGGACGGTGAAGTCAGTTCATGCGACATTCCGTTCAGCGACGATCTGCGCACCTTCAACGACAACTACCTGAGACTCACCCGGCAAGTGGCAGAAAGTTGTACGAATCATGACCTTACGAACAGTATGGTCATCGGAACGTCGGCTTTGGCGAAGTATGAGATCGACGGGGCGGTCGGAATGTACAGCGGAATATTCAACAACCCGTTCCTGATCTGGGGCAAGTACCGCAGCCGTTGGTTCCGGAAAACCCTCACGGTCTCGTTCCAGTTCCACCACACCCAGATGGACGGAGCCCACGCGGCCATATTCCTGAACAATCTTCAGAAAGAAATCAATCGGTTTCCGATTTTTTTGTACTTTTGCGGTGCGGATTTGTAAGCGTCTGGAATAGCGTCTGAAGAATCCGGGCTTGGCAGAGCCCGTACTCCAAAGGATTATATTCAATTAAAAATCAAATTTTTTTATGCAGACGAAGCAAATCTCTGGACGACTTACGTTCACCATTCTCTCAATCAGTCTTCTGACGGTTATGGCCGGGGCGGCGATGGC
>DCMG01000016.1:3657-10863 GCA_002321335.1 Bacteroidales bacterium UBA1628
ATCCAATTCATCGTCAGTCTCCCGGCGCTTTTCATCATTGTCACGAATCTTTGCTTTCCTCTCTTATGCAGATTAATGAAAACAAAGAGCATAGCCGTGGCGGGTCTTGTCTTGTACATCGTCTCCGGGACAGGAGCGTTCTTCCTTGAAGACATCTCGGCGATACTCATCCTGCGCGCGCTGCTGGGCGTGTCCGTCGGAATGATAATGCCGTTGTCAACAGGTCTGTTGTCCTATTATTTCCCACCCGAAGACCAATCCCGGCTTATGGGACTCTGCGCCGCGATGAACCAGATCGGTGGCGTGATCGCCACGCTGATCGCCGGGGTGCTGGCCAAAGTTGGATGGAACTATGCCTTCCTGGTATATTCAATGGGACTTTTTGTTCTGATTCTTGTTCTTCTGTTCCTGCCCAACGAAAGGCTGCACAGCCCGAAAGGTTCCGGAGGCTTCATCCGCAATCTCAGAAGGTTTTATCCTTCTGTCCTCGGAATGCTGCTTCTGATGATCTGCTTTTTCATATTCCCGACCAATTTTTCGGCCATCTGTGTCAAGACGACATCGTTGGATCCGATCGCGGTGACCATCATTATGGTGGCGCTTGATGTGGTCGCGGCGTTGGAGGGAGTGGCGTTCGGCGGGGTGATGAGGCGGTTCCGGCTGTCTGTCAAGTACTTCGCACCGACATTCTTCTTGTCGGGATACCTCTGCTTCGCTACTTCCCCAAGCCTTCCTTCCCTGCTTGCCGGCTGTCTGTTCATCGGCATCGCCAACGGCATCGGAGTCCCTTACCTGAACACAATCGCATCAATAAAAGCCGGTCAGGAGGCGGCCACGACAGTGATGCCTCTCCTCTCCGCCGCACTCTATGCTGGACAGTTCCTATCCCCTCTTGTGGCGACACCGCTGGCAGCCAAATTCTTCCCGGACAATCTTTCTGGAATATATTGGATCGCCTGTGCATTCAGTATTCTTTTCCTTCTGGAAGTATTCGTCACCAGGCATTTCCAATCACACCCACCGGAGGAATGACAGGCCTCAACGTGATGATGAAACCCTTTCCGTAATGATCGACTTCGCCTGAACAAACGACAGCGCGTCCATGCAGGCCAGCAACGTGGGATCGTTGAGATCGACCACCTCCGCAAGGCGGGCAAAGCATGCCGGAGCCAAAGGACGGAATGCAGGGACCGGCGCGCCAGAGGCATTCTCATTCTCAAAACTGTCCCGCCGCATTTCCACGGCGTTGGCGAAAGCATCGATGAGGGCGCTCTTCAAGCCACCGGCGTAATATTCCTTGACGGAGCGGGCAGCGGGAACGGCAGCGAGCGAATCGGCGAAAGCCCTGTAACGGGCGATCACGTTGCCGGCATATTCCTCATCACTCCAGCGGCAGTCAATGCCCTCGCCGGCAAGGAAAGGGGCGAACGGCAGGTCGTCGCGGCTTTCATTGTTCAGATAATAATTCAGTGCGGAATAATACCCACCGAAATATGCCGACGGCCTTGGCGCAATACCTTGAACCGCCTCCGGGGAATGCTTCTTCCTGACATCGTAGGAATGCGCTGTCAGATCCATGAATATCTCAACGTCCTCACCGGCCGCGGCCATAAAATCCACATAAACCGGGTTTGTGAGAACCATTTCAGCCGGGCCGCTCAATTCAAAACTTGCCGAGGCAGTGCCGGTCAAAGTGTCGATCTGGACATCAACCCGCCTCTGGCCATCTTTAAGGTCATTCACATAAAGGCGCGCCGTCTGGCCGATGCCCTTATGATAGCCAAGCAAATGAATATCCACGTTCGTGGTTCCGTTCTCAAGCCTGACCAGAGGAAGGCCTTCCTCCCTGTCGGGGGCTGCGAGGAGTTCAGCTGGCACTGCGGCCAGGGACAGTGGCTTTCGGTGCCCGGTCAGGTCTATTCCGAACATCCTGAAAGCATCTCCGTGGCGTTCCTCTGAAAAATCCATGTTCTCAGTTCCCTTGGGCACAGCCGGAAATGTCAGCGAAAATGTGTCCCGTCCGCTTTCGGGAATATAGAACTTTTCCCCGAGCGCAAGCCTGTCGCTTCCTATGCACGGCAACTTCTCGTCCCCTGCCACAATGTGCGTTCCTTTGTCCAGCCGGATCCAGAATCCGGGAATGTACACCGCACTGAAATGCAGCACGGTGGTCGAATCCGTGAGTTCTATCCTGCTGATGTCCAACGTCTCCGTTGTGTAGAAATCCACCGAGGGATGCTCAATGACATCAACATCATGAACGCGGCCCGCACAAATGAATCCCGCCAACAGCGGCAGCCAAAATATTCCTTTCATCTCAAAACATTCATTATACAGGTCTAATTTAAGGATTCCCTTTCATATTGGCAACATCCGGTAATTCCTATGATCATGAAAATCCTCGTGATTATGTGATTCTGTGATTCTGCCGCAAAGGCTTGGATATTCAATTATTTTTTACAAAATTTGCGCTGTCGGGCGGGGCTGTCTCTGTCCGGACTTGGCCATTTGATGGCATCCCCTATGTCAGGCCAAGACTATTATACGAACTATGGCGCACTGAAAACGCCTGACAAATTAATTAAAACCATGAAACGTAAAATGTTTTTTGCCGCGGCGCTCAGCTGCGTGGTTTCCGCAATAATGGTTTCTTGCGGGAAGGACAATCCTGACACTCCAGATCCGGAGCCGACACCTGATCCGGAACCGGAAATCCCTGTGACACCAAAAGATACTGTAATCTATGCGGTCGGCCAGGAGGCTGTTCCCGGAAAGGGTCACTATTATGCCACAATCTGGAAGAACGGCAAGAGATTCCTGCTTTCAGACGGAAGCTATGACGCTTTCTGCAACGGGGTCTATGCTGACGGCGAGACGATATACATCGTTGGCTGCGAGGCGACCGGAGACCTTGTGGACGACGGTTACTACGATCCTTATCATCAGAATGTCGGCGTGATATGGAAATTCAAGGCCGGCGAGGAAGGCAAGGCCGAAAAGACCGTCATCAGCGACGGGAAATATTCCACTTCGCCTATCGCCGTGACTGTCGCTGACGGAAAGGTTTATGCGGCGGGATTCGATACTCCAGAATATGACAGGTGCGTCATCCTTTGGACGGACGGCAAGCCTCAGTACCTGACTGACGGCACAACGGACGCTCTGGCGTACTGCATCTGCTCTGACGGGAAGGATGTCTATGTCGGAGGTTATGTCCAGCCAGCCGACAACAAGCAGGGCGGAGTGGCCACAATCTGGAAAAACGGTGTCGCTCAGAGTCTTACAAGCGGTAAAACAGTGGCGAAGGTAAACGCTGTCTGCGTTGACGGTGGCAAGGTCTATGCCGCGGGAACCGAGAAGGAGTCTGGCGGAAGATGGAAAGGTGTCCTCTGGATTGACGGCGTGGCCCATGATTTCACGGACTACGTGGGAACAGAAGTCACTGGCCTCTATGTCAAGGACGGGGAATATGTCATCGAAGGCAACATGACCGAGACCAACTCTGCGAAGGACATCTGCCCTTACATCTGGACTTCCAAGGGCGCTCAAAAGGTGGCCGCCGACATGACACTCTGCCAAGGCGTTGGTCTGGCGGTGGCCGGCAATGACATCTATGTGGCCGGCAACGAGAGCGCGGGCTACGACGCCGAGTACAACCCGATCAACTACGCCCACCTCTGGAAGAACGGTGTCGAGCAGGAACTTGAGGTCGAGTACAAAAACGACTTCTCGCTCTGGGGCGTCACCTGTGCTTACGTGGAGAAGAAATAATCTTAATGAATATCCCGATTCAAGCTGGCCGTGGCACCTCCATCGGCCAGCTTGTTATATATATTCCTACCCTTCTCACGGCGCCATGAACAGGACTCCGCTACAGCATATTCATAAGGGAGGAGCGGTAGCTGTCGCCGATCGGGATGGTCTTGCCTCCTGTCATAAGGATGATGCCTGAACTGACTTCATGAACCTTGGCGAGGTTGATGACGTAGGAGCGGTGGACACGGACGAACCGGGTGGCGGGGAGTTTTTCAAGGAGTTTGGAGAAACTCATCAGCACGACCTTGGGCATCGGCTCGCTTGCGAGGTAGATTTTCAGGTACTCACTCATGCCCTCGACATAAACGATGTCGGAAACCTCAACTTTTATGATCTTGTAGTCGGCCTTGAAGAACACGAAATCTTCGGAGACTGATTGGGTTGAAGCGCTGTAAGTCAGCGGATTGGAATCCGATGTCAGAGAAGCGGGCTTGGCGACTAATACCGAACCAACGGCATGGATCATCTCGAAACGAGTGCGGAGTTTCTCAGCAGAGGCGATGAATTCGCTGAGGGTGAAAGGCTTCAGGAGATAATCCACGGCATCGACCTTGAAGCCCTCGACGGCATATTCAGAATAGGCGGTCGTGAAAACCACGAGCGGAGGACGCTTCAAGGTCTTGACAAGATCCATCCCGGAAAGGTCCGGCATGTTGATGTCCAAGAACATAGCGTCCACCTCCCCGGACTCCAGGGCCTCACGGGCCTCGAAAGCGCTGTGGCAGGCCGCCGTCAGCGACAGGAACGGAACCTTGGAGATGTACTTTTCAAGTTGTCCGAGAGCCAACGGCTCATCATCCACGGCGATCACCCTTAACATACTGAAACCGGTTTTGAAGGCAAGACCATAAGAACCTCATACCCAACGGCAGACTTGTCGATGTGCAGGACAAAATCCTCCCCGTAAAGCAATGAAAGCCTTTTCTGAATATTATCGAGTCCGATCCCACCGACAGTCCGCTCATCCTGACCGGCACTCAAACTGTTGGCGCAGCGGAATATCATTTTGCCGGGTTCCAAAGCGACAGACAAACGTATGTAACTGTCAGATTTATAGCTCACTCCGTGCTTGAATGCGTTCTCTGCGATCGTGGCCATCAGAAGCGGAGGGACCTGAGCCCCACCGTCATCCTCCGGGAACGAATATTCAATCCTCACGCTGTCGGTGTAGCGCAGACGCATCAAGTACAGATAGTGCCGCAGGAAGTCAATCTCCTTAGAAAGGGCGACGGTCGGGCCGTTGCTGTCGTACAATACATGACGCATCAGGCGGGACAATTCCACGATGCTGTCCTTTGCCTTCTCCGGTGACACATCCACCAACGCATGAATATTATTGAGCGTATTCATGAAAAAATGAGGGTTGATCTGGTAGCGGAGATATTCAAGCCTGTACCGCAGATTCTCCTTTTCCAGCTCCTCCAGACGCTTTTTCTCAAGGGAGTAATTCGTGTGGTATTTCGCTCCGAGGTTGACTCCCAGCATCATGAGGGCGATGATGATCTTGCTTACTCCGGCTCCGATCGGCTTCTTGTCGTGTTCTGGGCGCGGAGGTTCGGGACGCCTATTCCCAGGATGCACGTCCCTGTCGTCCATAAAGACGTGAGGTGGAGGAGGCGGAGTCTTCTCGAACCTCTCCTCCGGTTCAGGTCTTCTGTCAAGTAACCCCTCTGATTCAAGGACATATACGGAAAATACCCCCATTAATACCCCCGTACACAACACATACAGAACAACCCGTTTGCGGCTGATCAGTATCGGAGCCACAAATAGGTCATGGATGGCGAACAGTACAAGAAACGGCAACGTCGGAAGTAAGAACTTTGTCACAAAATGAGCCCCGAAAACGAGCGAAGACTCCCCCGATGACTCCCACCAAGCCAGCAAGGCCTCGAACAGGAATATTCCAGTCCAGACCGCCGCCTTGGCAGCAAATGATTTATATTCTTTGAATATATTCATTCTTGCATCAAAAAACAATATTCTTCAAGGGTTCTTGGAAGCTGATGCAAAAATACAACAATGTTCCGAATCCCACCCGACGATTCGTTGAAGAAATCCGCCCGTTCGCTGAAAAATCCCGACAAAGGCACGATTGGTGCCATAACTTTCGCCCGGAAACCAGAAAACGTTCAGCATTATGAAACGGTCTTATCTTGCATTTCTATTGATTTTGGGTTCCTGCAGCGGGAACCTGATCGACACCATCGACGAACCTTCGGACGAAGACGAGGTCATCACGACAGACGGCACCATCAGCGTCGTGTTCTCCGAGAGCGGTGCGATCGTCAGCGGTGACCCGTCCGGCATCGTGAAAGTGAGCGGCAACGACGTGACGGTGAACAACACCTCCGAGGCCCTTATCACCTACGAGCTCAGCGGTACCGCTTCCGACGGATTTTTCAAACTGTACAGTTCCACGAAGCAAATCATTGAGCTCAAAGGCCTTAATCTCAAAAATCCGAATGGAGCCGCGATCAACAACCAAAGCCACAAGAAAACATCGGTTGTAGTGACCGGAGAGAATTATCTCACAGACGGAGCGGTGAACTCCTCCGGAGACTATCCTGATCAAACCTCGGACGAGGACATGAAAGCAGCTTTCTTCAGCGAAGGGCAATTGATTTTCAGCGGAGACGGAAGCCTTACCGTCACTGCCAACGGAAAGGCCGGGATCACGAGCGATGACTACGTGGCCATACAAAACGGAGTCACGATCAATGTCACCTCAACCGGAGGCCACGGAATCAGAGGCAGCGAGAAAGTGACGGTCAGTGGCGGCACATTGAATGTAAACACCTCTGCGACAGGGAAGAAAGGAATCTCTACGGATGGTGAGTTTTCTCTCTCTGACGGCACAGTCACCATCGTCTCGACCAGCTCGGCGGGAATCGTTGACGGAGAGTTGACCGGTGCGGCGGGAATCAAGGCCGATGAGTCCTTCGTCATTGATGGCGGAAGCCTGAGCGTGACTGTCAGCGGAAAAGGCTGCAAAGGAATAGCCTGCGATGGGGACGGTCATTTCAACGGAGGCACGGTGAAAGTCGTCGCCAGCGGGGCCAACTACGGCAGTTCATCCTCACAAGGTCCATGGGGCGGTGGCTCAAGTTCCTCAGAGTCAAAGTCCTCAAAGGGAATCAGATTCGAAGGCGACCTCTATTTCGATGGAACTGACGTTGATGTGACATGCGCCTCCCACGAGGGAATCGAGGCGAAAAGAGCGATCACAATCACTGCCGGGAATGTCAGCAGCTCGGCAAGCGACGATGCCATCAACTCCGGCTCGGACATGACAATCAGCGGAGGCCAGGTCTATGCGTTCTCCAGCGGAAATGACGGCCTGGACGCCAACGGGGACATGTTCATCAAAGGTGGTTACATCTTCGCGGT
>DCMG01000104.1 GCA_002321335.1 Bacteroidales bacterium UBA1628
GTTATCGACCTTAACACCCCATTCGTAAACAGTCACAATCTGCTCGACACCCAAAGGCCGTTCGCCATTTCGCATATTTCCAGTTCAGACGAGGGAAGCGGAGAACTCCGGAATATCTTTTTGGACGAGGTCACTGTCGGGCCATACATATTACCGAAAGTCGCTGGTGCGTTCTCCACATTGACGGAAGGGATGCAGAGCAAGAGCGACATCGACGGCACTCTTGGGAACAATTTCCTGAAGCGATTCAATATGATCATCGACTTCAAAGCAAAGAAGTTATACCTTCAGCCAAACAATTATTTCTGGACTCCATTCTACGACTTCCTTGTGGAATGACATTACAGAAAAGAAAATCCTTGGCACAGTTCGTCCGGTGGATTGCGTTCTGGCCGGACAAAGCGGATGATTTCTGCAGTTCGTCCGGCCAGAAAGGCTTTAGCCGGACATCCATTTCTTTCTTACTTACAGAGAGAAAATTAAAAATTCGCTTTTGGAAAAGCAAATTTAGCAACAGAATTAACTTTTCCAAAAGCTAAAATTGCCGCAAAGTTAACATTTGAATAAGCGATTTGCTCGTTTTACATTGAATAACGTAAGGCATTACAAGAAAGATGTTTCTATAGACGAGAGCCCCTCTCCACCCAAGAATTTTGGTAACGTGCAAAATTCTGGTTGAGAGGGGCTCTCGCCTATCATTGGAAAGATCCTTGGGCAACGGTCGCTTCGACAGGCTCAGCGACCTAGATGTCTATATCTAAAGCATTGGGCAACCTATAATGCTGGCCCTGTCGGTGGCAAGTTGGGTCCGAAGGGCATCGATGGAGTCGAAGCGGCGCTCGTCACGGATCTTGTGGTGGAAGGTGACTTTTAGGTCAAGGCCGTAGATGTCCTCGTCAAAGTCGAAGATGTTGGTCTCGATGGTGCGCTGGCCACCGGCACGGACGGTCGGGCGGACACCGATGTTGCACATTCCCTTGAACTTGCGGCCAAGGGTCTCGGCCTCAACGGAATAGACACCGTTGCCGGGGACCAGTTTCAAAGGCTCGTAGAGCTGTATGTTCGCGGTCGGGAAACCGATCGTGCGGCCAAGACGGTTGCCGGCCACGACCACGCCCAACAATGAATATTCATACCCAAGCATCGCGGCTGCGGTCTCCATCTCCCCGGCGGCGACAGCCTCACGGATCTTCGTGGAGCTGACCGTGACACCGGAAGGAGATGTGACGCTGCCAAGACGGACAACATCAAGTTCCTCACCCTCAGCGATTCTCTCGATCGATTCTGGAGTCTGAGGGTCGCAACCCATACGGTTGTCGTAGCCGATCAGGACAGCCTTCGCGCCGAAACGAGGAATGAGAACGTCACGGAAATATTCCTGAGTGGTCAACCGGCTGAACTCTTTGGTGAAAGGCAGCACCTCGACGTGATCGACACCAAGTCCTTTCAGCAACGCCTTCTTCTCGTCCAGAGAAGTGAGAAGCCGAAGGTTGCGGGCATCGTCCTGAAGCACGTTGCGGGGATGAGGCCAGAAAGTGACGACCATGCTCTGGTCGCCCCTTTCCCTGGCCGCATTCACAAGCCGCTCAATCACAAAACGGTGCCCTATGTGGACACCGTCAAAGAATCCGGTCGCTATAACCATTTCACCAATTCAAAATCCTGTCTGTGAGGCAACAATGGGTTCTTAGCGTACATTCTGACCGCCACCTGGTACATACCTGTCCTGTCCGGAAGGATGGACGCGCGGTACTTGGCGACTCCGTCATTGAATTCAACCACGTTGTAGTCACATTTTTCCTGAATATGCAGTTGATGCTTCACATCTGTTGTGGCAAACAGCATCTCCACTCCGATGTCCTCAGGAGAAAGATCGCCAAGATTCAGTACGACTTCAGAAGTCAGTGCATTTGACTCTGAAAGGCTGTACGAAGGATCCGGCTGAGTCTGAGAGATGACCTCAACATTCTGCCACTCCCGGCGGGCCTTCTTCTTCCATGCCGAGATCACGCGGGCCATCTTGTAGTCATCAGCGACCATATTCACGGAACGTTCTGACTGAGGAATATAGTACTGATTGCAGTAGTCTGTCAGCATTCTGTTGGTGGTGAAGTTGTTGGCCACCTGTGCAACAGTGTTCTTGATGTACCCCACCCAAGTCGGAGAGAGACCCAGTTCCTTGTCCACATCGTAGTAGGCAGGGGCGATCTCGTTCTCGATCGTGGTGTAGATCGTGGCGGCGTCAAGTTCATTCTGGTAGTTCTGGTCATCGTAGGTACGCTCAAGAGGAAGAGCCCATCCGGCTCCCGGTTTGTAGCCCTCGACCCACCAGCCGTCAAGCACGGAGAAGTGCATCACTCCGTTCATCGCGGCCTTCTCTCCGGATGTTCCGGAAGCCTCCAAAGGCCTTGTAGGGTTGTTCATCCACACATCGACACCCTGCACGAGCCTCTTGGCGAGGGAAATGTCATAACCAGGGATGAATACAATCTTTCCGACGAAGCGATCCTGCTTGGAGATCTCAATGATCCTCTTGATGAGGTCCTGGCCGGCCTTGTCGGCAGGGTGGGCCTTGCCGGCGAACAGGAACTGGACAGGGTGTTCCGGATCGTTGACGATGGCGTCAAGCCTGTCAAGATCGGTGAACAGCAGCGTTCCTCTCTTGTAGGTCGCGAAACGACGGGCAAAACCGATTGTCAGCACATCGTCACGAAGGTTCTCCTTGATCGCCACGATCTGGCTCGGAGAGTAATGGTTACACTGGGCAGGATCGGAGATGCGCTCCTTCACGATGTCTATGAGCCTCTTCTTCAAGGTTTTCCTGGTCTCCCAGATCTCAGAGTCCGCAACTTTGTAGATGCCCTCGAAGCAAGACTTGTCGTAGTGATGGGTGGCGAACTCAGGTCCGAACACACGGGCATGGATCTTCTTCCACTCCGCGGCGGCCCAAGTCGGATAGTGCACACCGTTGGTCACATAGCTGATATACAGTTCCTCAGGCAGATAGCCAGGGTACATCTTGCTGAATATGTCCTTGCTCACCTTGCCGTGGAGCATCGAAACGCCATTGACGTTCTGTGAGAGGTTGGCGGCAAGGATGCTCATTGAGAACTCCTCGTTCACATCACTGCCGTTCACCTTGCCAAGTCCCATCATGGTCTCCCAATCAACCTTCAGCCGCTGAGGATAGTGGCCGATGTACTTTCTGAGCAGCCCCTCGTCGAAAGCGTCGTGACCAGCCGGCACAGGGGTGTGGGTGGTGAAGAGCGAGGATGCCCTCACGACCTCAAGAGCCTCGCCGAAGTCGAGATTGTCATTCTGAATATATTCACGAAGCCTCTCCAGTCCGGTGAAAGCGGCGTGGCCTTCGTTGCAATGGTAGATCTGCGGATTGATTCCGAGATTCCTGAGGGCCCTTATGCCACCGACTCCGAGCAGGAGTTCCTGCTTCAGACGGTTCTCCCAGTCGCCTCCGTAGAGATGATAGGTCACCTGACGATCCTCCGGAGAGTTCGCTTCATAATCAGTGTCAAGCAGATAGAGATCCGTACGCCCGACAGCCACCTTCCAGAGACGGGCTGTGATCGTACGTCCAGGGAATGCCACGCTCGTGGTCATCCAGCTGCCCTCGGCATCCATGACAGGCTCAGCCGGGATCTTGGTGAAGTCCTGGGCGTCGTAGCGGGCAACCTGCTCGCCCTGACCGGTGATGATCTGGGTGAAGTAGCCGTAACGGTACAGAAGACCGACAGCCACAAGGTTGACATTCATGTCGCTGGTCTCCTTGAGATAGTCACCGGCCAGAAGTCCGAGACCTCCGGAGTAGATCTTCAGGGATGTGTCAAGGCCATATTCCATGCAGAAATATGCGATGGAAGGGTCTTTGCGCTCTGCCTTGAGAGCCATGTAGGCGTTGAACTCGTCCATCACCGACTTGAGTTCGCCGAGGAACGCCTCGTCCTTGGCCAAGGCCTTGAACCTCTTGAGGCTGACTGCGTCAAGCAGAGCCATAGGGTTGTGGCAGGTATTGTGCCAGATGACCGGATCGATTGATTTGAACAGGGATTTGGCGGACTCGTTCCAGCACCACCAAAGATTCTTGGAAAGCGTCTCAAGCCCTGAGAGGGCGGTCGGAAGGTGACGGGTCACCATCACGCTCTTCCAGGTTGGGTTGTTGATTTCTATCTTCTTGTATGCCATTGATTTGTCTTCATTAAGTTCATCCGGAAAAGCACCTCTGGCCTCAATCACTTTCTCTATGGCCTTTGAATATGCTTCCTTGTAATACTGGATCTGGTTTTCCCACAGGGCAATCGTGGAGACATCCTTAGCCGAGGCCATATACGCCTTACGGCCTTCGCTGTCGAGGGCGGCGATCTCCTTGATCCTCGCCACGACTCCGTCCACGACCTCGAAATAGTTCGAGTCGTTTCTGTCAAGCACAGTGATGCCCGGGTGCTCCTTGCCGTAATGCGACCTTACCCAGAGGCCGAATCCGGCCAGACTCGTGGTAAGTGACGGAATGCTGAACGCAAGGCTCTCCAGAGGGGTGTAGCCCCAAGGTTCGTAGTAAGACGGGAACAGAGTCAGGTCAAGTCCCACTAGCAAGTCGTAGTACTTCATGTTGAACACTCCGTCCGCCCCGTTCAGATAGGAAGGGATGAAATAGACCTTCACACGGCTTCCCTTGGCGTTGGTGAAACCCAACTCCTTGAAGCGGCGGGTGATGACGTCATATTCATTATCCATCAGATAGTGGGAGACCTGAGTTGTGTAATCCGCCGAACCGGTGCCGGAGAGTTTGGCGACCAGGTCCTTGTCGGCTCCGTTGTGGCCGGAAGGAATCATGATGAACGCCTGGATGTCACGACCCTGCGCCTCGGTGTCTTGAAGCTTCTTGAGTGCGTCGATGAACACGTCTATGCCTTTGTTGCGATACTCATAACGCCCACCGATGCCTATAAGGATGGCATCCTTCGACACCTCCTCGCCCGACATGGCCGTGGCGACCTCTATCAACTTGGCTCGAGCGGTGCGGCGCTTCCCGTCATATTCCTCCTCCGTGGCCGGAGTGAAGCTGTTCTCGAATCCGTTCGGGGTCACGACATCCACCTTGCGCTGGAGGAACTGCTCGCACTCCTTCGCGGTGATCTCACTGACGGTTGTGAATATGTCAGCGTTCTGCGCCGACTTCTTCTCAAGCGAGTGGCGGGCGATCACATTGAACTGACGGGCCTTCTGGTCCCCGTCGTAAAGGTTCATCGAATCGTACAGTGGCAGGTTGTTGCCGGCGATGCAGCGACCGACCACCGTGGCATGGGTTGTGAACACGGTGGCGACAGGGAGCTGCTTATATTTAAGGTAAAGAAGTCCGGCTCCGGTCTGCCACTCGTGGAACTGCGCCACAACCTTGTCAGATGCGCTCAGATTGAAGTTTCTGAAACTTTCTATCACTTTTCCGGCGGCGTAGCCGAACAGGAAATTCTCCTTGTAGTCCCAGTTTCCGGTGATGGAATCGACCTGGAAACGCTCCCAGTACTTTGACAGGATGTCGTTCTGGCTCGTAAGGAACTGTTTGAAATCCACCAAAATGGCGATAGGATTTCCGGGGACGTTCCATTTGCCGATCCGCACTCTGATCCCCTCAGACGCAGCCTGGGCTTTCCATAGACTGTAAAGATGCGGATCCTCAATGAAATCCGGATTGCTTTCAGTGTCCATCCAGACATCAGGGCCGATCAGGATGTGGTGCTTGTGAAGTTGCTGCTTCAGGTAAAGCGATTTGGTGGCGATCACAGTGTAGATGCCACCGACCTTGTTGCACACCTCCCAACTGACCTCAAACAAATAGTCTGGATTTGTCAGTTCGTTTGTCATTTATTTCTTTTTTACTTGTTTGGTTGTCTTTGTTTTTGAACTCTTTTTCGTGGAGACGGTCACTTCGACAGGCTCAGTGACCGACGTTACCGGCTTTGTCGCTTTTTTAGAGACAGGAACCTTTGATGAAGAATCCTTAGCCACTCTCTTTCTGA
>DCMG01000165.1:0-516 GCA_002321335.1 Bacteroidales bacterium UBA1628
AATGTTTGATTTGTTAAACTGCGCATTTAATAAAATAATTATCTTAATTAGGTTATCTCTTCACGGTTATGAGGCGTACACTCAGCGCGCCAAGGACGAGAAGCACTCCTGCTGTGATCAACATGTTGGCCTGAACCCCTCCAAGAGCCTTAAGAAGGACTCCTCCGAGAGCGGCGGCAACAATCTGAGGAAGGCAGATTGTACAGTTGAACAGTCCGAGGTAGCTGCCCATGTGCTCCCCGTCAAGAGCGTTTGTCAGAAGGGTGAACGGAAGGGCGAGCATCGCGGCCCAAGCGGTTCCGATCAGGAAATATGACACACAGAGCAGGTACTGGTTGTGGATGAACGCCACCGAAACGAAACCGATGGCTCCGATCAGAAGGCTCACAACATAAGCGAGTTTCAGAGAACGGAACTTAGGCAGCACAATAGCCCACAGTATCGAACCGACGGCCTGGACGGCAAAGACCACTCCTACCCAGTTGCCTGCCGCCTGATAGCCTTCGGAGGCGGTGT
>DCMG01000165.1:630-42486 GCA_002321335.1 Bacteroidales bacterium UBA1628
GCCCAGCAGAAGAACTGCACCAGTCCGACTGTCCAGAATGTCTTAGGGGCATGAATCAAGAGCTTGATGAGTCCCGGATTCTCTTTCACCTCCTCAGCCTGACGCTTGGAATCAATGGAATGGAATTCGGCATATTCCTGAGGATTCATCTCCTTGACTTTCAAGAAGGTGTAAAGCACACAGACGATGAGGATAGCGGCACCGCACCAGAAGCTCCAGATCACGGACGGCGGAACCTGCCCTTTAGGGGCGATGTTGGCGATGCCGATCCAGGTGAAGAAGATAGGGAAAAGATACCCTACGAGGCTCCCGGCGTTGCACAGAAGCGACTGGATTGAATATGCCTGCGCCTTCTGCTCCTCGCTGACCATGTCACCGACCATCATCTTGAACGGCTGCATGGCGACATTGATTGAAGTGTCAAGGAATATGAGCGAGAACAGCCCGAACCACATGGCTCCGTTAAGTCCGAGAATCAGCCTCGAGGAGAAGTTCAGGCTCCCGGCGTTCGGCAGGAAGATCATCACAAGGACGGAGATCAGGGCTCCGATCAGAAGGTAAGGCTTCCTGCGCCCCATCCTGCACCAGGTCCTGTCGGACCACTTGCCGATGAGCGGCTGGACAATCATCCCCATCAGAGGAGGGAGGATCCAGAAGAAACTCAGCTGGTGAGGGTCAGCGCCAAGTGTGGCGAAGATCCTGCTGATGTTCGCGCTCTGAAGGGCGTAGGCTATCTGCACGCCGAAGAACCCGAAGCTGAGATTCCACATTTCCCAGAATGAAAGTTTACTCTTGGATTGCATTGTTTATGGTACTAATTCCAGTGTCATTTTGCGGTAAATATAGGCTAAATGCGCAGATTAATTATTATAGGAAAGACGAACGGCAAGAAAAAAGAGATGAATTGTAAGGTTTTAATGACGAAATGAACGATATTTTTCTTAAATTGCAGCATACTTGGCAAACAAGGCAGATAATCTTTCAAGGGTTGCATGCCCACACAGATTTATGACACTGAAGACATCCTCCATAATCCACTTCTTCGCGCTGCTCCACGTGGCGACGGCCGTGCTGTGCAGGATGTGCCACTTCGGTGACGAGCTGGCGCTCACGACCCTGACCATTGTCCTGACCGTCATCCTCTGCCTGAGGTACCGGCAGAGCGTGGAGTTCTCCTCAATCGTCATCATCATCGCCAACGTCCTCGGCTACATCCTCGGCAACGGAATCGCAGTTCTCGTGGGAATATTCATCGACCACCCGCTGCTCTCCCCGGCCATCGCGACTTTCACGACAACCGAGGCTATGGGATGGGGACTCGTGCTGTTCATGAGGCGTTTCGCCAGACACGAGAACGAGTCGAAAACACGCAACATTGAAATATCGTGGCTTGCGATAGCTGTCGCCATGATTCTGATAGTCAGGATCATAATCTACCTGTTCAGTTCAACCCTCTTCGAAGGTGGCTCGGTGCTCAAGGCAGTAACGGCGTTTGTGGACAACTCATTCATCCTGCTGGTGATGGTCTGCCTGACCATACTTTTCGTAGAACAGACAAAGGACCTGACCGGGAAGAAATCGACCGCCGGCCACGTGATCACCACGGCATCATTCCTGACCGGAATCTCAGCGATTTCCGCGACCTTGGTAGGTTCCGGACTGCCCTTTCACTTCTACATGCCCTTCTCCGCGAAAAGTTTCCTTGAGCTTCTGCTGGTGGCCTTCATCGCGGAGATGATGATTTATTCAGTGATCTACATGATTGAATATGCCATCACAGCCCGCCGCAACGCCGAGAAGGAGAAGGACCGCGCCGATCTGGCCAAGTTCCAGTACCTCAACCTCAAGCAGCAGGTCAATCCGCACTTTCTCTTCAATTCATTGAATATTCTGGACGCCCTTGTGCTGGACGGTCAGGACAAGGAGGCGAGCGAGTATATTCATAAATTGGCGGGAATATACCGCTACATGCTTCGCAACGAGGAGGAAAGTGTTGTGACGCTGCGGGACGAGATGACCTATGTCGAGATGTACCGGGATTTGCTGAAGGTGAGGTTCCAGAAAGGGTTCATTGTCGAAGTCAGCATCCCGTTCGAGGACATGTCTAGGCACGTGATTCCATGCTCAGTGCAGCTTCTGATTGAGAACGCCACGAAGCACAACGCTGTTTCTCCTTCCAGACCGCTGAATGTCAGCGTGGTCTCAGACGGGAAGACAGTGACAGTGACCAACAACCTTATCCCGAAAATCACCGAGGCTCAGTCCAGCGGACTGGGGCTCAACTACATACGTCAACAGTACAAGGAACGTTCCGGCAAGGGTATCGAGATCATCCGCACGGACGAATCCTACACAGTCAAGCTACCTCTATTATGAAAGTCCTGATTATAGAAGATGAAATGATGGCCCGAAGGAGCCTGGAAAAGATGTTGGAGACCAATTTTCCGGACATCGAGGTCGTCGGAGAATGCGCGTCGGTGAGCGAGTCAGTCGCCCGGCTCAAGGAAAGGCCCGATGAGGCTGACTTGATATTCATGGACGTCGAACTTTCTGACGGTGAATGTTTTGAGATTTTCCGCCAGGTGACGGTGAAGCCGCGGGTAGTGATGACAACGGCCTACGACAGCTATGCGATCAAGGCGTTCGAGGCAGGCTCGATCGACTACCTTCTCAAACCGATTGACGTTTCGGCTCTCAAGAGGGCTGTGGAGCGGTGCCGTCAGCTGTCTTCCGGAGAAATTGACGTGGAGAAGATTCTTGGAGCGATCTCGCGAAAGGATTCCGGTTCCGGCTACAAAGAACGCTATCTGGTTCAGTTCAACGATCGGATTGTACCTGTGAAAGCAGATGAAATCGCGTTTTTCTACTCCGAAGACAAGAACAATCACGTCGTGACGCATGCCGGATCCGTTTATATCGTCGATTCCACAATGGATGCCATCATCACCGACCTTGATCCCGAAAAATTTTTCAGGATTTCGCGAAGCTGCATATTCGCAAAAGATGCTGTGGAATGTGTCACCAAGCTTTTGGGAGGAAGGCTGCGCGTCACGCCAAAGGTTCACCTTTCCTCAAACCTTGGTCCCGCCCCCGACCTCACAGTCAGCCGCTCAAGAGCGGAGGAGTTCCTCACTTGGCTGGAAAACTGATCTCTGCCACCCGGTCACTTCGACAGGCTCAGTGACCGGAGCAACACGGTCGCTGAGCCTGTCGAAGCGACTATACGCTCACTAACCTTCCAAGCGTGAAATGCCAGAGGATCACCCCGACGGAGACGGAGACATTGAGCGAATGCTTGGTGCCGAACTGTGGGATCTCCAAGGTCATGTCGGAAGCGTCCACCACAGCTTGGTCAACCCCGTCAACCTCATTGCCGAAAATCAAGGCGTATTTCTTACCTTTATCGAACTCCGGTGAGAAATTCTCAAGGCTGACAGAATTTACTGTCTGCTCAACACTTATTATTATGTAACCCTCTGAACGCAAGCGTCCTACCACATCCAGAGTGCTGTCCGAATGCTCCCAAGGCACACTATCCTCCGCCCCAAGGGCTGATTTGTGGATTTCCGCTGACGGCGGCGCCGCACATATTCCGCAAAGCCAAAGTTTGTCTATCTTGAAAGAATCGCAGGTACGGAACGCAGACCCCACATTATGCGCGCTGCGGATGTTGTCCAACACCACAACCACCCCGATCTGAGGCAGTTCCTTATACTCCACAGGGGACACCCGACCCATCTCAACACTCAATAACTTTCTGTCTTTCACCATATCATGCATTTATGGTTGCAAATATAGTAAAAATCGTTTTTTAATCTTATCTTTGCGAACCCTCGACCCATTTTGGACGAGTAATCTTAACTACAGAATTTATGAAACAGGATCTTCAGATTTTTGATCTGATCAGAAATGAAAAGGAAAGGCAGTCTTCCGGACTCGAATTGATTGCATCAGAAAACTACGTAAGCGATTACGTGCTGGAGGCGATGGGATCCATCTGCACCAACAAGTACGCTGAAGGCTACCCTGGCAAGAGGTACTATGGTGGCTGTCAGATCGTTGACCAGATCGAGCAGCTTGCGATCGACCGCCTCTGCAAGATCTATGACGCTGAATATGCCAATGTTCAGCCACACTCAGGCGCACAGGCCAACATGGCCGTCATCATGGCGTGCCTCAAGCCTGGCGACACTTTCATGGGACTCGACCTCTCACAGGGAGGACACCTGACCCACGGCTCGCCTGTCAATGCGTCCGGAATACTCTATCACGCTGTGCCATACGGACTTGACGAAGCCACCGGCATGATCGACTACGACAAGATGGAAAGCATCGCCAGAGAGTGCAGACCGAAACTCATCATCGGTGGAGCGTCAGCATATTCCCGTGAATGGGACTATGAAAGGATGCGCGCCATCGCCGACGAGGTCGGAGCCCTCCTTTGGATCGACATGGCCCACACCGCCGGACTCATAGCCGCCGGATTGTTAAAGAACCCTGTCAAGTACGCCCACATCGTGACCTCAACTACTCACAAGACCCTTCGCGGCCCGCGCGGCGGCATCATCCTGATGGGTAAGGACTTCGACAATCCTTGGGGGCTCAAGACTCCTAAGGGCGAGATAAAGAAGATGAGCGCGATCCTCAATTCAAGCGTGTTCCCTGGAGTGCAGGGCGGGCCTCTTGAGCACGTCATCGCCGCCAAGGCCGTCGCATTCTACGAGGCCATGCAGCCTGAATATGTTGACTATCAGAAGCAGGTGATGGCCAATGCCAAGAAGATGGCCGAGGAGTTCGTCGCCAGAGGCTACAAGGTCGTTTCCGGAGGTACTGACAACCACCTCATGCTGATCGACCTCAGGACCAAGTTCCCGGATGTGACCGGAAGGATGGCAGAGAAGGAGCTTGAGAAGGCCGAGATCACCCTCAACAAGAACATGGTTCCGTTCGACACACGTTCTCCGTTCAAGACATCGGGAGTCAGGATCGGCACACCGGCCATCACCTCACGCGGATTTGTGGAGAAGGACATGGTCGACATCGTCGAACTCATCGACACTGTTCTCACAGCTGTGGCCAAGTACGCTGACGTTGTCAACGGAGTCACAACCGAAGGCGCCGAGGAATATGCCAAGGTTCTTGACACAGTCAAGCACAAGGTTCACAACATGACAGCCGGACGCCCACTCAACAAGTATTAATGATTCGCCCGCCTGCCACGTCAGGTAATGTAATATACCAGCGGAGAGTCCATCAGGCCCCTCCGCTGTTTTTTGTCCATGGCAATTTCACTTATATTCTTGACATTTAATATTTTTACAAGAAAGTCTTGTCCACAGTCACATCGCTGACAGTTGGCATATTCGCTGTAACTTTGCAGTAAAATTATACGGATAAGAGATGAAAACAAAAATTGTACGTGGCATCCAGTTATTCTGGGCGTATTTCATCGCCCTTGGGGCTGTGGTCGGATTCGGGATGATGGTTTACGATCCAAGCGGGATGACTTTTCAGATGGACCCGCTTCTGCCACAGTTAAGGGAAGCGTTTCCTTTCCTGTCATTCATGTTCGGGAATTTCATCTGCTCGGCGTTCGCGCTGATGCTTGTCAACGGAATCCCCAACATGATCTCAATCTACCTTATTCACAAGCACAATGAATATGACGCCTTGAGCGGCCTGGTCTGTGGCGGCATACTCGCCGTGTGGATCATTGCCGAGTTCTACATCTGGGGCTTCAGCGGTCTTTCCGTGGCCTATGGCATCTTCGCCGCCTGCCAGATCTTCAACGCATTCATATTCATAAAATTGAAAAGAAAATGAACATCAGACTTGAAGAGCCCAAAGACTACCGTGAGGTAGAGAACCTCACAAGAGAGGCATTCTGGAACATTTACTGTCCAGGATGCACCGAACACTATGTGCTTCATAAGTACCGCGAGAACCCGGACTTCATCCGTGAATTGGATTTCGTCATGGAAGAGAACGGAAAAATCATCGGACACGTGATGTACTCAAAGGCTGTCATCACTTTGGAAAACGGAACAGATTTCCCTGCATGGACTTTCGGACCTATCAGCATTCATCCGGACTACAAGCGTAAAGGCTACGGGCTCAAATTGTTGAACTATTCGATTGAGAGAGCCAAAGAGTTAGGGATCGGGGTGCTTCTGATGGAAGGCAACATCGAGTTTTACAAACATGCCGGGTTTGATGTGGCCAGCAAACTGAACATCCACTATCACGGTGAGCCTAAAGAGAGTGTTGTTCCATATTTCCTTGCAAAAGAATTGATTCCGGGGTATCTTCACGGGATAGAAGGGACCTACAACACCCCTGAGGGTTATTTCGTCGCAGAAGAGAACCCTGACGAGTTTTCCGCCTTCGAGGCCACATTCCCTGCCAAGAAGAAAGCCTTCCGGGAAGGGCAGCTTCCTGTCTTTTGCCAAAGCTGCGGAATGCCTCTCGGCAAAGACGAAGACTGTGGCACAAATGCGGACGGAAGCATCAATCATGACTATTGCCGGTACTGCTTCAAGGACGGTAGGTTTCTGCAAGACTGCACAATGGATGAGATGATTGAGCATTGCGCGCGATTCGTGGACGAAGTCAACAAAGACCTGCCATCCCCGATTACCAAAGAACAGTACAAAGATCAGATGCGGCAGTACTTCCCGCTTCTGAAACGGTGGCGGAAAGCGACCCCGTCATCATTCATGCTGAACACCGTCAAATGACGGGAAGGCAAGAGACAGGACGGATCACGAAAGTGAACTCACGCTCCGCTGCCGGGACAAGATACTGGTTCAGCGGCAGAGTGCCCCAAGAGTTGATTCCACCAACTCCCATCTGAACCAAGTCGAAGTTGACATAAGTTATGCCGTTGGCCCGGTCGTTCTCGTGAGCCTTCGCCTTGAGGTTCAGCGAATGACGCGCTTCGCCGTTCTGGGTGTTGGTCTCGTTGGCGCGCTTTGGAGTACCGTTCTCAAGGCAGTCCATATCACTCATCGAGAACGGAAGGGCGGAAGCGGAGAACTTCTGGCCAGCAGTGACCTCAAGGCCGGTTCCGTTCGGGTCGAGAAGACGGAAATATCTCAGCCCGGTCTTCGTGCCGGATTCCTGAGTGCGGACATAGCCATAATGGTACTGGTCGTTGACACTCTGCGTGTAATGGCCGACCACGGCGGCTGAGTTCCTGTCGGAGTAGTTCTCCCAAGGACCATTGCCGTAGAAATCTACGGTTGAGTAACGTCCTGGCATGGCGAACTTCATTCCGAAACGCATAAGGGCTGGAGTCTGAGCCAGCTTGCCGGCGTCCTTCATCCTCTCTGTGGCCTTTATGGAACCGTCAGGGAAGATCTCATAGAACATCTTCACGATGGCGGCGCCGTCTGCGATTGGCTCATATTCAGCGGACACAGACATCAGGCCAACGCCGTCGGTCGCCTTTTCGACAATCAAGGAGCCAGCCTTGAGTTTGTAGGCTGGGTAACGCCAGGTATTGTACATCTCTCGGATCTTTCCGGAACCCATATCGTTCTCGACAGGCGCGCGGGCGAACTCCGGAGTCAAAGGCTCGGAAAGCATCTGGACACCATCAACAGTGTAACCGGTAAGGAATCCTGTGGCTTTGTCGATAGTAGCCGTCCAGTCGGCGACACGGTCAGCCATAGTGCCCGCGAAGGTGAAGGATCCTGAGAACACATACGCATCGGCTGTCTCGCTCTGAACCAAGGTCCTGCCGTCAACCGAAGCGGAACCGGCCTTGAAAGCGATGTCTGACTTTTCGTCAAGCAAAATCTGGTCGTATGCCACCTCTGAACCGGCGGGAAGAACACCATCTGTGGTCTTCAGGACGTACGCAACATTCAGGAATATGTCAGCGTCTGCCTGTGGGATGGTCTTGAAGCCGAGATCCACGGTCTCAGTCATCTGCGGAGCGACATTCAGGTTCTCGACGACTCCCGAAGACACGGCCTCACCGTCAACGGTTATATTCCAAAGCATACGGTACTGGCTCAGATCCTTGAAGAAATATTCATTGAAAACGTTCACCCTTCCCTGCCCTGCAAGGGATGTGTGAATATTCCTGTGCTGGTAGCGTACCTCATAGGCGTGAGGATGCAGGGTTCTGTCGGCGGCTATGACACCGTTGCAGTTGAACGAGCCGTCCGAAGGGTCATATTCATTGAAATCACCTCCGAAAGCGAAGATGTGGTCGGTGCCGCCGTCCTTGGAAGGCCAACGAAGAGCCTGGTCCACAAAGTCCCAGATGAATCCACCCTGATAGGTAGGATACTTGCGGATAAGATCCCAATATTCCTTGAAATTACCCATAGAGTTACCCATGGCGTGTGCATATTCGCACTGGATCAATGGTTTGCCGCTTTTGCGGAGTACAATAGCCTCGCACTCCTCTGGGGAAACATACATCGGGCAGTGGATGTCTGTGTTCTTTCCGCCGCGCGCCCTTTCGTACTGAACAGGTCTTGAAGGGTCGTTCTCTTTCATCCATTTGTAACAGGCTGTGAAGTTCTCTCCGTCTCCTGCCTCGTTGCCAAGACTCCAGATGATCACAGATGGGTGGTTGAAGTCCCTGCGCATCATCCTTTGGTCGCGGATGAGGTGAGCGGCCTTGAAATCAGCCCTATGTGCCAAGGATTCTTTTCCGTAGCCCATTCCATGAGACTCTATGTTGCCTTCGTCCACAACATAGAGGCCATATTTGTCGCAGAGGGCGTACCAGCGCGGGTCGTTCGGATAGTGACATGTGCGCACCGCGTTCATATTCAATTCTTTCATGATGCGGATGTCCCTGATCATATCCTCTTCTGAAACCACATAGCCCTTGTCGGCGTTCATCTCGTGCCGGTCCGCCCCTTTGATGAGAACAGGCTGGCCGTTGACAAGCAGCTGGCTGTTCTTTATCTCGACCGTGCGGAAACCGAAATCGATCGAAGTGCTTTCCACTACGTCCTTTTTGTCGGAAGCGCTCACCTTCAATGTGTAAAGGTTCGGAACCTCCGCGCTCCAGAGTGACGGATTCGGGACGATTCCGTTCAGGACAGCCTCACCTTTGACCGGAGAGGCCTCTCTGTAGGCGACCTGGTTTCCGTTCTTGTCGATGACGGCGACACGGACGTTCCTCACTCCCTTGGTCACTTTAGCGTTCACGGTGAAGTTCCCGTCCATGCCGGCGATGACGTTCACGTCCTCGATACGCTCCTTCTCACGGGTGTAGACATAGACTCCGCGGGCGATTCCGCTTAGTCTCCAGAAGTCCTGGTCCTCAAGGTAGGAGCCATCGCACCAACGGAATATCTCAAGCGCGATGAGGTTCTCTCCAGCCTTGACGTACTTGGTGAGGTTGAAGCGGGCTTCCAGTTTGCTGTCCTCGCTGTAGCCGACCATCTTTCCGTTGACCCAAACGCGCACGTTGGAGGTGGCTGAGCCGATGCAGAGGCAGATCTGCTTCCCGATCCAGGATTTGTCAACATTGAATGTGCGGCGGTACTGCCCGACATAGTTGTGCTCGGTCGGAGGGTAAGGCGGGTTGTTCGTATAATGCCCTCTCCACGCATAGCCGACATTCAGGTAGACCGGATCGTTGTACCCGTTCAGTTCCCACATTCCGGGAACCGGAATCGTGCCCCAGTCCGCATCGTTGTAGTCCACGGCCTCGAAGCCTTTGGTCCGGCCTTCGATGGTCTCGTTCCACTTGAACTTCCAGACTCCGTTCAGAGTCAGAGTTCTCTGCTGGTCCGTCACAAAGGTGGCAGCCATGGGCAAACGGTTCTCCTCGAACACATTCGGATCCTGCCACGGCTCCATCTTGCTGTTTTTCTCCGCCAGTAGCGGGGTCGCGGCTAAAGCTGCCGCAATAATAAGTAGTAACTTTTTCATATTCACAGAGTAATCTTTTACACAACACTATTCGCGAAGAAGTGCCACAGTGCCGTCCATGGTGGATGCAAGAATATAGGTGGATCCCCCTTCGCTCCAGACCACCATCGGATTCACAAGCGCGATGGAAATCTTCCTAGCCCAAAGCCTATGACCGTCCTCAGCATCAAATCCGATGATGTTGCCTTTGTCGGTCGGCATGATTACCTCGTTTCCTATGCGGACGATCGAGGTCGGAGAGATCTCATACCCAGCGCCCGTCTCCGCACACCAATCCACCTCAAGGCTCTCAGCGTCCACGGAAGTGATTGTGTGCCACATGGATTTGCAATAAACCTTCTTCCCGTCCGGAGAGACACCCACCGCCTCCCGGGCTGATTTCTCATAATGCCGGAGTTCCTTCCCTGTCGCGGCGTCAATAGCGTAAAGCCGCCTGTCAGGAACCGCTATGAATATCTTCCCGCACGCCTTGACAGGCCACACGGCCGCCGGCGAATACATCCTCGAAGGCTTCTCGCATTTCCACTCCCATTGAAGTGCCCCGGTCTGAGGATCAAGCGAATACATCCTGTTGCCCCAAGAGCCGAACACAACCTGCTCCTTGTCCACAAACGCGCGGCACTCGATGAACCCCTGCACGTCTGAATATGTCCACACCGCCTTTCCTGTCTTCAGATCAAGTGCCCTGAAACAGCCGTCAGAAGCCCCGACATAGACTTTGTCATCGAATATCACAGGGCTGCCCAGCACGGATTTCCTTGCGGCATATTTCCAGACAGTCTTTCCATTCTTGGCGTTCAGAGCGTAGACGTTGCCGTCAGTGCAGCCAAACACAAGATACTTTCCCTGAACCGCCGGGGTCGAGAATATCTTGCCCGGAAATCTCTTCGACCATATTCGTCTGCCGTCCTTGACACTTATGCAGCGAACGTTGCCGGAAGCTGTAGTGTACCAGGCGCGTTTTCCGGACCTGGCAAATCCAGCGACTATATTGCTGTCGTCCTTGAGTTTCCAGACCTCCTTGACCGGGCTGTCGTTGTTGACATCGTAGCGCATCCACGGGTAGCTGGCCGGAAGTCCGTCGGCATCGTAGGTCACGGTGTCCTTCACCTCCGCAAGCCTCCTTGTGTACCAAGGCTCCATCTGAACTGTCGTGGAGCCGTAAAGTCTTCTTTCCGAGACAGTCACACTGTCATTCTGGATTGTGAAAACATTGTAGCCAGGCTGCCTTCCAGCCGTCAAGGTCGAGCGGTCCAGGACCCCCGGCAGACCGTCATAGTCCAGCGACACGTTTCTGTGCCAGTGACCGCCGACCTCGAACCTGGTGCCTATCCTTTTAAGTTCACGTGTCACATCAAAATAGTTCAGCACAGATGTGTCCTGCGGGTAATGGTTCACAAATATGGTCTTCTTCCCCGGCTTGAGCCCTTTCAGCCATTCCATGCTCTCCTGCGGAATCAGCGCGGGAGCCATCCTCATGTCCGGACCGCAGTTGCAGCCGATGAAACGCCATCCCTTGCACTCGAATTCGAAATTCTCGTAGCCAAACACCTTGAGGAAAGTGTTGCAGCCGCTCTCCGACCACTTGGCGTCGTGGTTTCCGGCCACGACATAGTACTTGTACTTGAGCGAGTCCAACATCTGCTTCACAGCGGCGATTTCCTCATCGGTCCCGAAATCCGTCAGGTCACCGCCGACCAGGACGAAATCCAGTCCGTTCAAGGTGTTCACATCCTTGACGCAGCGGCTCAGATCCTTGACCGATCCGCTGCCGGCCGAATAATGCAAGTCCGTCAGAAAGGCGAACCGGACGGGATCCTCCTGCGCGATGACAGACATTGCAGACAGGAATATGGCCGCCAACAATGCAATTGCTTTTCTTATGTTCATTTCAGCATCATTAATTATCATCATAAATGCCTTCTGCCGCTTCGATGCTTCGACAGGCTCAGCAACCGCTGGCTCAGTGACCGACTAGTTCAGTGACCAACAAGCCCAATGGCCGAATTGTACAAATTTACTTAATTATTATGGAATATTCATTCCCACCCGACGACATATTCCAAAGTTTTCCAACCGTTTTGGGGAAGAAATATTTGTGGATAACAGAAAAAGCATTATCTTTGCATTCCACAACCAATGGTGCTTTGGCCGAGCGGTTAGGCACAGGTCTGCAAAACCTGCTACAGCGGTTCGATTCCGCTAGGCACCTCAGGAAACGCCTTTGACGATTTTAGTCAGAGGCGTTTTGTTATTCACGCTCATTTTTTCCTGACCGATCAAATCCCAAAATGCTGAGCAATCATTTTTGGAAACTATATAGCAGTAGACAAGCATGAATGCAGACAGTCACTGACGGTTTACGAGTTGGCGACGTCCGCATTTTGTGAATATGGCGGCACGCATACCTGCCCTGAATACAACGAGAGGCCTGTGAATATGCTGCCTATGCTTTCCAAATTCATAGGCAGCATACTACCAGGCCTCACAATGGCGTAGAAGCATGATTGTATGCCGCTGTTTTGAAAAAGGGCAACACATAGCAGATCTTGGAGCGGACTCGGATGGGCACCGATGCAATGTGGCGTTTTAGCCGACTCGTATAAAATTATCTTAGTTTATTGTAAAACGCCGGACAAGAGCCGCCAGAAGTATGAGAGCGGCCATGAGGGTGGAGATGCGGCCGATGAAGTCGCCGTGAATCACGAAGAAGGTCTGCCTGTCACTGAGACCGACCTTACCTTTCAGGACCTCCGGACACCACCAGGATGTTTTGGAAACCACTTTGCCGGACGGATCGATGATGGCGGAGATGCCGGTATTGGCGCTGCGCGCGATCCAGCGGCGGGTCTCGATGGCCCGGAGAGATGCGTAAGACAGATGCTGCCTGTAGCCTGGAGTGTCCCCCCACCATGCGTCGTTGGTGATCACGGTCAAGAGACGCGCTCCTTTACGGACATATCCAGTGCAGTACTCGCCATAAACGGACTCATAGCAGACCGCGCAGCCTACAGGAACCGTCTCCTTTACCACGGCAGTCCCGTCCGGAGCGCCGGAATATTCATTGAAATGAAGAGGAGCGGCCTCGTTCTGGCCGATGCAACGTCCCATCACACCTCCGAGCCAATCGTCTATCCTGCAGAAAATCGCAGGATACGGAGTCATCTCGACGGCGACGACCAGCTTGCTTTTATGGAACACCTCAGGGAAACTGAACGCATCCAGCATCAAGGCAGAGTTGTGCGATTCCATCCAGACCCCATTCCCTGCACGGCGTGCTGTGTATGAAGGCTTCAGAGCTCTCTTAAGATAGGTTCTGGAAGACGCTCCGACAAGAAGATTGGCGTTCGGATGCCCTTTAAGGAATGACGTGAATCTCTGAACGGAAGGACTGGCCGAAGGGTCGTTTGTCACCACGTCTCCGGTAAATGTCTCCGGCCCCACAAGCAACACGGGAACGCTGTCCGGGACATTTTCGAACTGACTGACCAACAATTCATTCTGCTCGGCCTGTGTCATTCCGCCGAACTTGTTGTAAGGGTCGATGTTCGGCTGAGCGATGACAACATCAAGCATCTCGTCACAAGGTTCGGGCTTAAGGAACATGGACACGACCGGAGGGGCGGCAAACAACGCCAAAATTCCAAGCAGGGCCGCGGACTTCGCCTTAATATTGAATGTCATCCAACGTCCGCTCGCCAATGATTCAAGGATGCCGAAGACACTGAGATTCGCCGCCCAGACAAGGAGCGAGCCACCGAGTGTGCCGGTATATTCATACCACTGAATCCAACCAGTCGTGCGCGCGAAGGCGTTGCCAAGCACAAGCCAAGGCCAGCTGATCTGCGCGTCGGTAAGATACCACCGTTCCCATGCGATCCAAGCGAAAGCGAGGAGTATGTAAGGAAGCGAACCACGGAGCCATTTCCTGCTCCAACGGAACAGTCCGAATATCAACGACATCTGGAAAGAGTTGGCGAGAATGGCGAATATTCCGCCACCCACCGTGGCATTGCAGACCCAGAAAGTCGTGGCCGCATTCCATAGCACGAAACAAAGGTAGTGGTACCAGCAGAAACCCCTTATCTCATCTCCTGTGGCGATATCCTCGGCCCATAGAAGCGGCACAAAGGCTATCAGCGACAGCCATCCCATCCCAGGGACCAGGAACGGAACACTAAGCAACGCTGACGACAGGACAGTCAGCATCAATATTGTCAATTTTCTGGACATAATCTTTGCAAAGATAGGCAATCAGTTCCGATTATCAACGCCCCGGCGCTAGAACCGGAACTCCAGACCGAATGTGACAACAAAGCGGTTGTCATGCGGGACCTTCACCCCGTCTTTCATCTCATAACGGTGTGTCATCCGCCAGAAAGCGTCAATCCTCAGGATTCTGAATATATTCGTTATTCCCACTCCCATCTCGACATACGGGCGGTTCAATTTTCCCATCTTCTCAGGGAACAGCATCACAGCTCCGGATTTCTCATCCCCTATTATTCCGTTGTTCTGCCTCCTTACCGTACCGTAAGCAGCTCTCAATGAAGCCACTTCTCTCCATTGGAGTCTTTTCAGCAAAGGAATCTTTCCGAGGAAGAATCCTTTGAAATTATGTTCCCAGAAGAAAGTTGTCCACAAGTCAGAGGCAAACTCATAGTAGTTCATGCAGTTGAAGGCATTCCTCGAGAACGTGTAGGTTCCGTTGCCCTCATGAATCTTGAGCATCGGGTACGGCACCTTTCCGACTATCGTGCCGGAACTCAGATTGAACTTTGACAGCCCGAGAGGCGGAATCGGAAGAGTGTACTGGATAGACAGCTCCGGGCGGAAGTAGGAATATTCATTCTTCCCGATCCCTTTGGTCGATCCGATGAGGTCAAGCGTCACCACCGGGTACTTCGAATACATGTAATGCTTGTCGAACACCCCTCTGGTGACTATCTCATCCTTCGAGAAACGGAGCTGGAGATGCGCCTGGTTATACCCCACCGAATTGAAAACATCCCCGTCGCGGGAGACCATCGGCACAAACGGATTAGAGAATATCCTCCTGCTCTCCAGCGATATGATCATGTTGAAGTTCTGCGACCATTCTCGCTGCCATGAAAGAGCATAGTCATTCACCATGCTCATCTTCTGACTGTTGGCCTTGGCAAGCACTGATGACATCAGGCTTCCGCTGCCATATACCGACGGCCCCTTGCCCAACTGCATCACATCATGCTTGTACGAGAGCGTCAACTTGCTGGTCGGCTGGTTGTTGAACATGTATTCGAACGTACCGCCACCTTTGAGCGCCTTGTCCTTGAAGCCGTAGGCGGCATAGCCCATGAATCTGACCTTGCGGCTCAAATCCTTCGTGGTACGGACACCAAGCTGGATTCTGCCTCCTTCCAAATCATTGAAGCTGAACAGGGATGAATATGGTCCGAAACCGACGTACTTAGTGTTGAGGAAACCGTTGACAAGCATCTCGGCGATGGCGTAAACATCCTTGTACAGCGGGACATTCTTGATGGAATCGACCATGTTGTAGATGCCCCGCTCCTTCTCGCTCAACGGGAACGGACGCACGCTCTGCCAATATTTCTCGTCATTGTTCATGACATCCTTTCCTGCATGGACCTGGGCGTTGATGTCATCCTTATCCTCTTTGAATGTGGTGACGAAATCCGGATTCGAGTAGTCTATCTGGCGGTTGCCAAGGAACGTGACGAGTTTCGATGAGTCGCGCGTGGTCGGTGAGAAATCCACATACATCCGGTCCTGCTTGTAGAACCATGTCGAATCCGCAAGGCGCGAGTTCATCACATCAATGGTCAAATCCCTGACCCAGTTCACGTTGGAGCCTTTTTTGAGCCTTACATGAATATCCCTGAGGGCATACTCCTCGGCATCGATTGACATCTCGCCGTCAAAGGTCGGTGAGGACACCCACCGAGACGGATGGAAACGTATCTTGTAGGTCTTGCGTCCCTCGACCTGAAGGCTGTCGACAAGATAGTAGTTATAGTAGGTCATGCCCGAAGAAGACAACGGGGACGGGATCTCCACTTGGAATATATTGATGTAGTTGTCGTAGAAGTTGGTCTTCACATACATATTCCCGGTGAACTGCGCAAGCACCGGATCCTTGTCCACCCCGGAGATCCTCGTGGCCTTGATGACCTCCCTGTTGGATGGCGGATCCTTGCGGTGGTAATACTTCGATGTGGTCTCAGAGATCAAGACAGGAAGGAAAGGCATTCCAGACACGACAGATGTGTCCATATAGTCATAGACGAACTTGAAGTCTTTCGGCAGGAAACTGCTGATCATCCGGCTTTCAGGGTTGGTGATATCCAATTCCATCTTGGTATAGACATCACAACTGTACAACTGACGCTTCTCCGGATTGTTCCGAGGCTTTGCCTCGTCGATCTTTCTAAGTATCGACCGCATGTAACGGTCGTCAGGCTTGACCACGGCGGCGTTCAGTTCATCGACAATCGGTGTCAACGAAAAATTGACCTCATTGAAACTTTGCCGGTTGACTTTCACAACCTGCTCCTTATAGCCTAGGATTGACGCAGACAGCATGGACAATGTGTCTCTGGTCTCCAGAAAGAAATATCCGTCCAAATCCGCCGAGACACCGACCGTCGAGTTAAGGAAATATATTCCCGCGAACGGGATTCCCTCGCCCGTGGAGGCATCCACCACGCGTCCTTTCACCTTTGTCGCCTGCGCACCGGCAATAGTAACGGAAAGGATTGTCAGAATGATGGTTACAGATAAGGTTCTGAGTATGTGTCTGAAACTGGTCGTCATTATTAAATTTTACAAAACCGGGATCATCGGATCCGGTCTATCTTCAACTGCTGGATTTTGTACCGCCCTCCACAGTCGCTGACAAAGATCGTGACCTCAAAGACCTCACCGCCGGCATTCAGGAAGCCCAAGGCGTACTTGGAATTGGACCGAGATGCCGTATGGCGGATCTCGAACGAGCGTGGCGTGTGATTGTCAAAGAAAGCCTTGAGAATCTGCTTTGCCTGATTCTTGCTGGAATCGTTGGTCGTGGACATGATCGTTATCTCAAGATTGTCATCGAACCAGGCTGACAGCCTCTCGGCGTCACCATTGCCAAGATACTTGGCTATCGGCACGAACACGTCGTAACTGTCAGCCACAGCGGTGCCGCTGAAGCAGAACAGCATCACGGACAGTGCCGAGAATATCTTAGCAAAGACCTTCATAGCAAGAGAGTCCGATGCAAATTCCGAGCCATTTTTCTAAAACCTTTTTTGAATAATCGAAGCATCTTCATTATTTTTGTGAATATAAAAGAACTGGTTAGGAGGAATACAACCAATGAAGATTTCTTTGCTGACCGTCGGAAAGACCGACATAGATTGGGTGCGGAAAGGTCTGGAGACATATTCATCCAGACTGTCGCATTATGTGCCGTTCTCAATCTGCGAGATCCCGGAACTGAAGAATACCTCAGCCCTGACGAAAGCGCAGATCAAGGAAAAAGAGGGCGAACTGATTTTCAAGAGCATCAAACCCACGGACAGGGTCATCCTGCTTGACGAGCGCGGGAAAGAATATCGTTCCATCGAGTTCGCCGATGAAATCAGGAAGATGATGATCGGCGCTGGCAAAGATATTGTATTTGTAATCGGCGGCGCATACGGTTTCTCCGAGGCGGTCTATGCCAGATGCAACGGAAAGATGTCCCTGTCGAGGATGACTTTCTCGCATCAGATGGTCAGGACAATATTCACGGAGCAGCTTTACAGGGCGTTCACTATAATTAAAGGAGAACCATACCATCACGAATGAGCATCAAGAGGCTTGGCATAAAGAGATTTCTGGCAGGAGGATTTCTGGCGTCCGCGGTTATCCTTCTCGTCTTCTCGCTGTCTGTCAGCAAGCTTCCCGGCAACACGGAAAGGGATGCCGCCAAAGTCAGCAGGGCTGTCAGCAAAAGGATGCACATTCTGGATGAATATATCGGATCGGCGCTCACGGCCGACCGCAGGGTGTGGGCCGGCCATAATGACGTGCCGTCCGACATGGTCATCTACAGGTACATCGATGACACTCTCCAGTCGTGGAGCAACCAGTTTCCGGTCAGGAACGACAACATTGCATCAAGGATAGTGTTCCCGAGGTTGTCAAAGCCGGGAGAGAGCATCTATTCCCCGCTCGCAGAAGTCACTTCAGAGCCGTCTTTCGTAAACTATGGCCAGAAATGGTATCTGGTGAAAGCCAAGACTCTGGGAAGCAGGAAAGTGATCGCCGGACTTGAAATCGCCGACTCGATGTCGGAAGAGAGCCCCAACGGGGTGAACAGAAAACTCAGTCTGGGCAGGAACCATGCCATTGTCCCGCTGTCGGAAAGCAGCGGCTCAGCCGTGACATTGGACGGAAGGCCTGTGTTCAAAATCGTGTCGAACCCTGTCTCAGGCCAATCGGCGGCAGCCCACTCGATGATGATCTGGCTGGCCATCGTCTGCTTCATAATAGCGTCACTTCTGCATCTGGCCGGGAAAAAAAGCATGAAACGGCTGGCTCTGGTACTCACCGGACTGTTCGCCGTGATTGTGGCCACATATTTCTGGGGAGAGAACATGAAGAACAGTGCGAAACTCTTCTCGCCTACTGTCTATGCGGACGGCCAGCTGTTCAATTCTCTTGGTGCGGTTCTGATCGCGTCTATGCTCATCATGCTCAGCATCGGCTGCACTTTCGTGACCCGAAACGACATATTCAGGCACATCCTCAAAACCAGACGCGTCCGGTTGTCTCTTTGGATCTATGCCACTTGCATATTCCTGCTGACAGCAGGTATAATGGTCTTCGTCCACATGATGTTCAGGAGTGTCATTCTGAACTCCAATATTTCTTTGGAACTTTACAGGCTGAACGATCTCAACATATTCAGTTTCCTTGTCTATCTGTCCTTGATCAGTCTGCTGATGACCATCCCGTTGCTGGCGCAGATGCTCATGCCGGCCCTAAAGCGTCTGCTCGGGCTCAGGCACGACCTGTTTTCCGCCGGAAGCAGAACTGTCACCGCGGTGCTGTTCGCCGCCTATATGGTGATCATGACCGGGATGCTCGGATTCCGGAAAGAGCAGAACAGGGTCAACGTGTGGGCGAACAGGCTGTCCATTGAAAGAGACATCAGCCTTGAGCTCGAACTCCGCCGCATCGAGGACAAGATCGCTTCTGACCAGTTGATCGCCACGCTTTCGGCCATCCGCAACAGCAACAGCATCATTCTGAACAGAATCATCGAGAGTTATATGCCAAGAGCCTCGCAAGACTACGACATCATGGTGGATCTGTTCCCGGAAAATGTCAAGGACAATGGTGCGATAGCGTATTTCACCGAGATGGTCAGCCGTGGAACAGAGATCTCGGAAGACTCCAGGTTCAGGTACATGAGGGATGCCGGCGGCCACAGCCTCTACACAGGCAGTTTTGCGTACTACACCCCTGGCAGCGGTGTCACGATGATGCTCATCCGGATGTCACCCAAATCGAACCGAGAGAACAAGGGCTACGCCCATCTGCTGGGGTATTCGGCCCCGGGGGACGTGCTTATTCCGGCGAGATATTCATACGCGAAGTATTCCGGCAAGGCTTTGGCTTCCTACAAAGGTAACTATTCCTATCCGACAATCGTGGATGAAGACCTTGAGCGAGAGATTGACGAGGCCGTGGACGGGGTGGTGCGGATGAACGGCTACACCCACTTCGTCAACAAGATCTCCGATGACGATCTGATCATCGTGTCCAGACCCAAGACTGAGGACTTCTCCTACATCGTGGCATTCCTTTTCCTGACGTTGGTCTTTTACTTCTGCCTTACCCTCCTGACTCTCACACGTATCCATCCAAGGCACCGTGAGAGCAACTACTACAAGTCCAGAATCAACGCGGCGATGCTTCTTGCGCTTGTCATGACGCTCATCGCACTTGCCAGCGTCAGCGTGCTGTTCGTTTACAGAAGGAACAACGCCAATCTGAAATCCTCGATGGCCGACAAGATCAACTCGCTCCAGACGCTGCTTCAGGCCCGGTGCCGCTATGTCCAAGACTTCAATGATTTCAGCGCACAAGAGGCTTCCGTGATTCTTGAGGACATCAGCAACACGATGAAGTCCGACATCACACTCTACACCACTGGCGGCAAGGAGTTCCGCTCCACCACTCCGGAAGTCTTCGACCGGATGCTTCTCGGCCCAAGGATGAACCCTGACGCGTTTGAAAGCATCATCTACAAGAACAAGAGATACTTCATCGGCAAGGAAAGCATCGGAGCCAAACGGACATATTTCCTCTACGCCCCGGTGTTCAACGCGCAAGGCAAGATGATCGCCATCATGTGCTCGCCGTTCACCGACGAGAGTTTCGACTTCAAGTCCGAGGCCGTGCTGCATTCCATCTCTATCGTCACCGTGTTCATGATCCTGCTGCTTCTGGCAAGGTTCATTATGGCCACGGCGGTGGACAAGATGTTCAAGCCTCTCTCCGAAATGGGACGCAAGATGAATGAGGCCAGCATCAACAATCTTGAATATATCGTCTATGAGCGGGACGACGAGGTCGCGCGACTGGTCAGAGCCTACAACCTTATGGTGCACGATCTCTACAACTCCACAAGGAAACTCACACAGGCGGAAAGGGACAAGGCCTGGGCGACAATGGCGCGTCAGGTCGCCCACGAGATCAAAAACCCTCTGACCCCGATAAAGCTTCAAATTCAAAGGCTTGTCAGAATGAAGAAAAACGGGAATCCGGCCTGGGCCGACAGGTTCGACGAGATTTCCGTGGAGGTTCTCAAGCAGATCGACCTGCTTGCCGACACCGCCAACGAATTCTCGACATTCGCCAAACTATACACGGAGGAGCCCGTGGAGATCAATCTGGACAATCTGCTGAAGGAGGAGGTTGACCTGTTCGACAGCAGGGACAACATCAAGTTTTCCTACATGGGGCTCGACAACGCCACTGTCATGGGGCCAAAACCACAGCTCACACGTGTGTTCGCCAACCTGATCAACAACGCCGTCCAAGCCATAGAGAACGCTCAGACCGAGGCTGAAGAAAAAGGAGTCGAGCCATTCCAAGGACGAATCGTGGTGTCTTTGCGTCTGTCCTCCAAAGATGGCTTCTACGACATTGTCTTCGAGGACAACGGGCCTGGAGTCAGCGAGGAGAACCGCTCGAAACTCTTCACGCCTAACTTCACGACCAAGAGCAACGGAACCGGCCTCGGACTGTCTATCTGCAGGAATATTCTTGAAAAATGCAACGGCGAGATCTTCTACTCAAAGTCATTCTCTCTCAAGGGCGCCTGCTTCACCGTCCGCTTCCCTCGGAGGTAAGGAAAAAACCTCCGTACCCGTTCAATGCATAGCAATCAAGAGCCCGACCGCCGCTTGATGAACTCTGGTTCAGCCATGCATGGCCCATTGTTATTCACTGCTTGCAGTGAATATGTTCATCAGAAAATCAGCATGGCTGCACTGAATATCAGGGCCGCGGCGAGAATCATGTCGATGATTCTGCCATATTTTTCCGTCAGGTTGTCAAGCGCGGAGCCCGCCACAAGCCACACCAGATTCGCCACCGGACCGGCGAGGGTCAGCAAGACACCCACTTTCGCCAGTTCGATGAATGAACTTGAATATGGCAGGACAAATGTTCCCAAAGCCGTAAGGCAGAACATCCAGACCTTGGCGTTGGTTACCTCTATGACGATTCCTGTCTTGATGGTGCATGATTTCGCCATGTCTTCCTTTGACTGGCCGGACTTTACGGCAATCATCACAGCAAGACAGACCATATAAAGAGCTCCGGCGTATGAAAGCCATTTCACGTAAGGGCCAAGCACGTCCCCAAGGAAGTGAGCCACAAGGACAAGAGTCGTGTCGATGAACAAGAAGCCTATCACAAATCCCCACCAGATCCGCATAGCGCGTCTTCTTCCGAAGTGGATTCCGGAATGGAACGCACACAGATTGGAAGGTCCTGGCGTGTAACCCAGCGCAAGGATGTAAAGCAGCAACGATGGCAGCATATGTGACGGCATGATCGAACTTCGGTCGCTGAGCCTGTCGAAGCGACAACTATTAGTGAATTTCACATGTGCGGTCACTTCGACAGGCTCAGCGACCGCTTAACGTCTCACGAATTTAAACAGAATATTCAAATAATCCAAATACGCAAAAGAGACCCGCCTTTGTGGCGAGCCTCCTTTGTAGTCCCAATAGGAATCGAACCTATATTTAAGGTTTAGGAAACCTCCGTTCTATCCGTTGAACTATGGGACCATTAGTTTTCTACCGAAGAGACTATTCCGCACTCTTCTCGATGATCTGACGTCCTCTATAGTAACCACACTCTGGGCAGATGTGATGATACATCACAGTTGCGCCACAGTTAGGGCAGGTAGCGAGGGTAGGAACCGGAGCGAAATCATGGGTCCTTCTCTTGTCTCTTCTCTGCTTTGAGACTTTGTGTTTCGGATGTGCCATAGTTAATTATTCTTTAATTTATTATTTCACTTTATCAATCAGATCCTTCAGTGACGCGAACGGCAATGAAGCATCCTTGCCTCGGGAATCACCCCTCTGCTCATCTTCAGAACTCAGAAACTTCACCGCATCCGGATTGCATTCCCCTTCAGGATGAACCCTTTGAACCGGAAGTGACAGGCATACATAGTCATAGACTATCTGACCCAGGTCTAGATCCGCATCCGATTCAGGAAGCCAGACAATTTCCCTCTCGCCTTCCTCAGCGTCACTGCTGTCCGCAGGTTCCTGACCGAACTTGACACTCAGGCGGAATCCGGTCCCGACCGGAAGCCTCAACTCCTCAAGGCACCTGTCACAAGCAACCGTGACATCACCGCACACATCGCAGTCAATCCCGATGAAATGTCCGGACTTCTCCGCGGAAACCTCGATATCCAGATCGGCGGCCAAAATCTCTGAATTCTCAAAATGTTCAAAGAACGTCTTCCCTACCCTCCAACGGAAATCAGTCCGTCCTTGGGCCAATCCATTTATAGGAACTGTCAAAAAACCATCCATCGATCCAGTAAACAGATTTAAGGGTTGCAAAGGTATAAAAAATTTTCCGAATATAAAATCTTTTCGCAAATAGTTTGCCTATTCATCATCTCCGGAGTTGCCGGAACGCTTCCTGTCCATCGGATCAAGAAGAATCTTGCGCATCCTAAGATGGTGCGGAGTCACCTCCACAAGCTCGTCTTCACGAATATATTCAAGCATTTCCTCTAGGGACATCTTCACCGGTGGCGGAAGCACAACCTTGTCATCAGAGCCTGCGGCACGCACGTTGGTGAGTTTCTTTGTCTTGCAGATATTGATGTTGAGATCCCGCTCTCTGGTATGCTCGCCAACCACCTCTCCGCAGTAGATGTCATCACCAGGATCGATGAAGAACTTGCCCCTGTCCAGAAGTTTGTTCATCGAATATGCGATGGCGGTACCTGTCTCAAGGGAAATGAGCGATCCGTTGGTCCGGTTCTCAATCTCGCCCTTGTAAGGCTGGTACTCCTTGAACCTGTGAGCCATTATTGCTTCACCCTGAGAGGCGGTCAAGAGGTTGCTTCTAAGTCCCATAAGTCCACGTGTCGGGATGTCGAAATTGAGCAGCGTCCTGTCGCCCCTCGGCTCCATGTGAAGAAGTGCGCCCTTCCTGCGGGTGGCAAGTTCGATGGCAGCGCCGACGAACTGCTCAGGAACCTCGATCGAAAGATCCTCGATAGGCTCGCAACGCTGGCCGTTGATGGTCTTGTCAAGCACCTTAGGCTGTCCGACCTGAAGTTCGAAGCCCTCGCGGCGCATCTCCTCGATGAGGACAGAGAGGTGAAGGACTCCACGTCCAAAGACGACAAACGAGTCCGCATTCAAACCCGGCTTGACCTTCAGGGCCAGATTCTTCTCCAACTCCTTGTCGAGACGATCCTTGATATGCCTGGAAGTCACAAACTTGCCATCCTTGCCGAAGAACGGTGAATTGTTGATGGTGAAGAGCATGCTCATCGTCGGCTCGTCGATTGAGATCGGAGGAAGAGCCTCCGGATTCTCGCTGTCGGCGATAGTGTCGCCGATTTCGAAGCCGTCGATGCCGACCACCGCGCAGATGTCACCGCACTGCACAGTGTCCACATTGGCCTTTCCAAGCCCGTCGAAAACCATCAGCTGCTTGATCTTGTGCTTCTCGACAACGTCATACCTCTTGCAGAGGCTGACCTGCTGGCCGGTCTTGAGCTCTCCTCGTGTAAGCTTTCCTACGGCTATACGCCCGACGTATGGAGAATATTCAAGGGAAGTCACCTGGAGCTGAGGAGTCCCCTCGACGACCTTAGGGGCAGGAATTTCCGCCAGTATGGCGTCAAGAAGCGGGGTGATGTCCGATGTCGGGTTCTTCCAATCGTCCGACATCCAGCCTTGCTTGGCGCTTCCGAAAATCGTCTTGAAGTCAAGTTGGTCATCGGTGGCGTTCAGCGAGCACATCAGGTCGAACACTTCCTCCTGAACCTCGTCCGGACGGCAATTCGGCTTGTCAACCTTGTTCACCACCACGATGGGCTTCTTGCCCAGTTCAAGGGCCTTCTGAAGCACAAACCTGGTCTGAGGCATGCAGCCCTCGAAGGCGTCCACCAGAAGAAGCACGCCGTCCGCCATATTCAGAACCCTTTCCACCTCACCTCCGAAGTCGCTATGCCCAGGAGTGTCTATAATGTTTATCTTTACACCTTTATAGGTGACAGACACGTTTTTCGCCAGAATAGTGATGCCTCTTTCCCTCTCGATGTCGTTGTTGTCGAGAATCAACTGACCCAGATTCTCAGGCTGACGCACCAGGTTAGCCTGGTAGATCATCCTGTCCACAAGTGTCGTCTTGCCGTGATCGACGTGCGCGATGAGCGCGATGTTCCTAATCTCTTGCATATACCGTAAAAAAAATCTTGCAAAATTACGGATTTCCAATGGAAAACCGAAGAAATGGATAAATATTTTAGAGTATTTTCAGAGTAACCTGCTTACTATTTCAAAATGCAGACTCCATATCTTCGAATCGTCCATAGCATGCGCATGTCAGACTCTAAAATAAGAGGACGGCTGAAAGGTCACAGCCGCCCTCATTATTATCTCGATCCTGATGGAGTTTTCTTTCTGACAATCAATTCCCAAAGAGGAATTTTCGCTTTTCAGTCAACCTTCAGAATATTCAGTCATGCTGAAATTACTTGTAGAGGAATCGCTTGATGCTCATCTTTGGAGTCTTCTCGAACGGCTGGTCAACGATCTCTACTTTGGTGATCTGGCTGTAGTTCGGAAGCTGTTTGTCCGAATTGATGCGGATTCTCTCCGGAATATCCGCAATGGCCTCTTGATCAAGGCCAGCCTTGCGAAGAGCATCCTGATCGAGATAGACGAGGGCGACAAGCCTCGCGGAGCGGTCAACGACAACAGACTCCTGAACATAAGGCTGACTGTTGACAACAGCCTCTACCTCCTCAGGGTAGATGTTCTGTCCATTGGCCGAAAGGATCATCGACTTGCTGCGGCCTTTGATGTACAGGTTGCCGTCAGCGTCAAACAGGCCAAGGTCTCCGGTACGAAGGAATCCGTCCTCAGTGAAAGCGTTGGCCGACGCCTCAGGGTTCTTGTAATAACCAAGGCAGATGTTGTCACCTTTCGCCTGAATCTCTCCGACAATGTGTTGAGGATCATCCGAGTCAATACGCACAGTGGCGCAATCGACAGGTTTTCCGCATGAGCCGGCGACATATTCTGAGCTCCCGGCGTAGGCCAGCAGAGGGGTCGCCTCTGTCATTCCATAGCCGACAGTGTAAGGAAGGTGTATCTTCTGGAACCATTTCTCGATCTCAGGGTTCACTGGCGCGCCTCCCATGATGAATTCTCCCACCTCGCCGCCGAACGCGTTGATCAGACCTTCACGAATCTTATTGAATATAATCTTGTTGACTCCCGGGATTTTTGTAAGGAACTTGATTATCGGCTTGTCAAGCATAGGCTTCACCTTGGACTTGAATATTTTTTCCATCACAAGCGGTACCGTGATGAGCTGGTAAGGTTTGACCTCCTGGAATGCCTTCATCAGAGTGCTCGGAGTCGGGGTCTTGCCCAGCCAATAGATCGACGTTCCGTTGCAAAGCGGATAGATGAACTCGGTCACAAGTCCGTACATGTGAGCCATCGGAAGCATCGAGATCATCCTGTTCTTGTCCGAGGTCGGACGGTGAACCTGACTGAACTCTATGGTCGCGCTGAAGTT
Organism: Bacteroidales bacterium UBA1628; assembly: GCA_002321335.1. Classification (GTDB taxonomy): domain Bacteria; phylum Bacteroidota; class Bacteroidia; order Bacteroidales; family UBA932; genus Cryptobacteroides. The sequence continues at coordinate 26,878 of DCMG01000165.1, forward strand.
CCTGTAGGTCAGCATCACACCCTTAGGGTTTCCGGTAGAACCGGAAGTGTAGTTGATCACGGCCAGATCATCCCAATTGTCGGTCGGATAAACGACATCCTCCGGGCCAAAGCCGTCCGGATACTTCTCGGCTAGAAGATTGTCGATGTTGTTCCAGATCGCCTCGATCTCGGGCCTGCGGCAGTAAAGAATCTTCAAGTTGTCCACGTCCATCACAACCTTGACCTCCGGCATCTTGGCTATGTCAAGCTTCGCCCATTTGTCAGCGTTGGTCAGAAGTGCCATGCTGTCGGAATGGTTCACGAGATTCTCGACACTGTCAGGGGTGAAGTCAGCCAGAATCGGAACAATGACCGCCTCGTAGGTGTTCACGGCCAGATAGGCCATTCCCCAGCGGGCGCTGTTGCGTGCCCAAAGGGCAATGTGCTGTCCTTTCTGAAGGCCGGCCTTGTCGAAGAAGATGTGAAACTTCTCGATAAGTGTCGCCATCTGAGAGTATGTGAACGACTCTCCGCCGATGGTATTGAGGGCGGATTTGTTCCAGTATTTCCTTGTCGCGTTCTGCAATCGGTTTAAATAGTGATCCATATTCAAAACTCAAAATTCAAATTAGCTTGGCAAAAATAACTGAAACTCACGGATTCTTCAAAAGAATAAATATTATATTTGTAGAAATCGGTTATTTGTGGCGAAATTATGAAAAAAAGACCAATTGTAGCGCTGATCTACGACTTCGACGGGACACTTTCTCCCGGTAATATGCAGGAGTTCGGATTCATACAGGCCATCGGGAAGACCCCGGAGGAGTTCTGGCGGATGAGTGACGGGCTAGCCGTCGGGCAAGATGCGAGCAACGTTCTTTCATATATGAAGATGATGTTCGATGAGGCGAAGAAAAACGGCATAAAGCTCCGCCGGAGCGACTTCCGCAAGTTCGGCCGCCACATCCAACTCTTCGACGGAGTCAAGGAATGGTTCGGACTGATCAATGAATATGGCGACTCGCGCGGCGTCCAGATCGAGCACTACATCAACTCCTCCGGCCTAAAGGAGATCATCGAGGGCAGCCCGATCGCAAAGGAGTTCAAGCATATATTCGCCTGTACATTTATGTACAACAAGGAGGGTGAGGCCGAGTGGCCGGGGATTGCGGTTGACTACACGGCCAAGACCCAGTACATATTCAAGATCAACAAGGGTATATTCAGCGCCCACGACAACAAGATGGTCAACGAGAGCATCGCCGAGGACAAGAAACGGATTCCGTACCCACAGATGATCTATTTCGGTGACGGAGAGACCGACATCCCGTGCATGAAGATCGTAAAGATGTTCGGCGGCCACGCTGTAGCCGTCTGCGACGAGAGCAACCCGAAAAAGAAAGCCTTCACGAAAACCCTGCAGCACCAAGGTCGCGTCAATTTCACCGTCCCGGCCAACTACACAAAGGACAGCAAGACCTACAAAGTGGTCTGCGCCATCATAGACAAGATCAAGGCCGACTGCGAGCTCAAAAGGCTGAGCAAGTCATCATTCTGAGTTTCCCGATGCTTCGGAGAACAAAATCTTTACGGCAGACGAGCGTTACGCCTTGCGGTTCCTGGTGCAGCAATACTGTGAGAGGACGATGCCGAGAACAGCGACGAAGACTCCTAGCCACTGAATCATGGAAAGGTGTTCGCGGCCGATGACTTCGGCCACAAGGGCGGTGGCGACGCACATCATGGCGAGGAACACGCTGGACTTGCCGACTCCAAGCCTCTTGATTGCCAATGCCCAAAGAGAAAACGCCAGGCTGGAACAGAGGACAGCCAGACAGAGAATCGGTTCAAGGACTTCCCACGAAATAAGTCTGGAGTCAAAATTCTCGACACCCTTTGTCAGAAAGAACGGCAGGAAATAAATCGAGCCGATCAGGAACTGGTACATCACTATGACCTGCGGCTTGTAGCCATCCGCCAGAAGTTTTGTAAGCGATGCGTGACCTACTTCCGAGAACACGGCAATCATCAGCAGAATCACTCCGAGAATGAAGTTCTGCGGCACTCCTTCCTCTCCCCCTTGGGTCAGGAGCACAAGGCAGATGCCACTCAGGGTCACCGCGATTCCGAAACCATTCAGAAGCGAGAGGCGTTCCTTGAAAAAGAGAGCTCCGGCACCGACTGAGAAGATCGGCACGGAAGCGATGATCATGGCGCTGATGGTCGGCGAGCCCGTCTCCTTGATACCGTAAGTCTCACAAAGGAAATAGATAAGTGGCTCGAACAGAGCGAGAAACGCAAATTTCACCAAATCCTTGCGGGCGATGAGGCGGAAAGATTTTGTGAATATGTTGAAAAGGAGAAGTATGACTCCGGCGACAAATATCCTGATTGGGACAAAATAGAAAATCGGAACATCAAGGGCGATCAGCTTGTCGCTCCAGATGTAGGACATTCCCCAAAGCATAATTGCCACAACGGACAATAAATACACAACCGCCTTGTTGTCACATATACTTTTCGCAGCGCTCATAAAAGTCGGAATACGATTAGTTAATTACCTTTCATTTTCACAAAGATAATCAATTTTTTCTTTCAGAAAGAAATAATATTCAAATATTCATTAACATTTCGACATATTCTTAATTATTTCCTTCGGATGGTAAACCATAACACTTTGTTCAGTATGTCGCTTCGACAGGCTCAGCGACCGAAAGTGAGAGTCCAGCGTCAAAACTGTTTACTTTCCGGTCAAAAGACGAAGGGAAATGCGCTTACGGTCAAGATCGACATCGAGGACGCTGACGCGGACCTTTTGGTGAAGTTTGACTTTCTGGCCACGCATCTGGGAGACATGGATGAGGCCGTTCTCGTGGATGCCAATGTCCACGAAGGCTCCGAAGGCGGTCACGTTGGTGACGATTCCAGGCAATTCCATGCCCGGTTTCAGGTCATCAATCTCGTGGATGTCATCCGCGAAACTGAACTCCTGCGCGCTCTGGCGAGGGTCACGGCCAGGTTTGGCCAATTCTTTAAGAATATCATTGATCGTAGGGAGACCGAATTCTCCCTCAACATAGGCTGACGGATCTATCTTCCCTATCAAAGCCTCGTTACCAAGCAATTCCTTGGTGCTGACGCCCAGATCTGAAGCCATCCTGTCAACGATGTGATAGCATTCCGGATGAACGGCTGAATTGTCAAGCGGATTCTCAGCGTTCTGGATCCGCAGGAAGCCAGCGCACTGCTCGAAAGCCTTCGGGCCTAGTTTCGGCACCTTGCGCAATTGCGAGCGGGAAGCGAATCCACCGATCGAAGTACGATAGCCCACGATGTTAGAGGCCAATGCCGGACCGATTCCCGAAACATAACTCAAAAGATAAGGGCTGGCGGTGTTGAGATTCACACCGACACTGTTCACGCAGATGATCACCGTGTTGTCCAGTTTCTCTCGCAGCAGATTCTGATCCACATCGTGCTGGTACTGCCCCACGCCCAATGACTTAGGGTCAATCTTGACCAACTCGGACAGCGGATCCATCAGGCGGCGGCCGATCGACACCGCTCCGCGGACCGTCACGTCCTCATCAGGGAATTCCTGCCTCGCGACCTCGGAGGCTGAATATATCGATGCTCCGTCCTCGCTGACAGTGAAGACCTTGACATTCTCCGGAATCCCGACTCGCTTGATGAAATCCTCGGTCTCGCGAGAGGCCGTGCCGTTACCTATGGCGATGACCTCGATGGAATATTCATCAATCATCGCGGCCACGGCCATTATTGACTTGATCTTCTCGCTCTGAGGAGGATGCGGGAATATTATCTCGTGATGCAGGAGGTTGCCTTGCTCGTCCAGACAGACGATCTTGCAGCCATTGCGGAAGCCAGGATCGATTGCCATAGTCCTTTTCTGGCCGACCGGAGCGGAAAGCAAAAGCTGAGTGAGGTTCTCTCCAAAAACATTAATCGACTCTATGTCTGCCTTTTCCTTGGCCTCCTTGACGATTTCGTTGGTCAGAGACGGTTCCAAAAGACGCTTGTAGGCATCATCGACAGCCAAACGGATCTGCTCCGCAAGCTTGGCTCCCGGATAGCGGTGCTCCTGACAGAAATCATAATAGATTTTGTTGCCGCACTTCTCCGGATCGGCATCGAGACCGATAGACAGGAAGCCTTCCTTCTCGGCGCGAAGAATCGCCAGCAGGTTATGAGACGGAATCCTCTGCAAAGGCATGGAGAAATTGAAATAGGCCCTGTATTTCGAAGCCTCGGCATTGTCCGAAGCTGCCTTGGTGGCCTTGGACTCAATCCTGCGGGTTCTGAATATGTGCCTGAGGTTCTCGCGTACGGTCTGCGACTCGGAAAGACGCTCAGCGATGATGTCACGTGCTCCGGCAAGAGCCTCCTCAACGGAGCCGACCTTGTCACCGACATATTTCCGTGCCTCGGCCTCCGGATCGGCCACCTCAACCTTCCACATCTTGTCAGCCAAAGGCTCAAGACCTTTTTCCTTCGCCATCGTCGCACGGGTTCTGCGCTTCGGCCTGTAAGGCAGGTACAAGTCCTCCAACTCACTGGCCACCACGCAGTTTTCTATCCTGGAACGAAGTTCGTCCGTAAGTTTGCCCTGCTCGGAGATCGTGGACAGAATCCCGGCCTTTCTCTTCTCCATCTCGGTGAACACGTCGTTCCAGTGCTTGATCTCAGCGACAGCGACATCGTCCAGCCCTCCGGTCTTCTCCTTCCTGTAACGGCTTATGAACGGAATCGTGTTGCCTTCCTCGAAAAGATGGACGCAATTCTCGACCTGCCAATCCTTCACTCCGATTGCGCGGGCTATGTAGTCAATATAGATATTTTTCATATTCAAAGTGTTATCAATTAATCCTGAGAAACGACCTTCAACTCATCCCGATAGGCCGAAAAAATCTTGGATTTCGAGACGAATCCGACGTAGGTTCTGTCGCGCCTGACAACCGGAAGGTTCCAGGCCGATGTCTCCTCGAATTTCTTCATCACTGAATCCATCTTCTCATCCTCGTAGACATATTCCTCAGCGCTCCGCATGAAGTTGAATACGTGAAGGGTCTCATATTCATCGGTTCTGAACATGTCCTTGCGTATGTCCTCCAGAGAGACGAACCCTTGGAAGCGGTCCTTTGAGTCAAGAACCGGGAATATGTTTCTGGTGGATTCCGAAATGACTTCGACCAGCCTGCCGAGGGTGTCATCAATCTTCACTGTGGAGAAGTCGGTCTCTATCACGTCCGACACCTTCAAAAGGGTAAGCACGGCCTGGTCGCTGTCGTGGGTCAGAAGCTCTCCCCTCTGGGCTATACGTTTGGTGTAGATGGAGTATTTCTCTACCATTCTTGTCGTCCCGAAAGAGATTGTCGAAGTCAGGATAAGCGGCAGGAAGAGATCATAACCGCCTGAAATCTCGGCGATAAGGAAGATTGCCGTCATCGGGGCCTGCATCACTCCGGCCATCAGTCCGGCCATCCCCACCAGCACGAAATTCTGTTCCGGGACACTCATCAGAGTTCCGTCAAAGAGCAGGTTCAAGGTTCTGGCCACGACGAAACCGGCGATCGCTCCCACGAAAAGTGTCGGACCGAACGTTCCACCCACTCCCCCGCCGGCGTTCGTCAATGTCATGGAGAAGACTTTCAACAAGAGGATAAGCATGAAAAAGACCGGCACCGACCAAGGGCTGTCCGTCAGAAAAGCCAGAGGTGTCTGGCCGTCCAAGGACAGTTCCTTACCATTAAGGAGCACACCGAGTGATTCGTACCCTTCACCATAAAGAGGAGGGAACAGGAAAATCAGTATTCCCAGCCCGACGGCGCAGATAAGCCATTTGATATATGCGTTATCCATCTTTCCGACCCTGTCCTCAAGTTTCAATGTCGTGCGGATGAAGTAGATTGAGCAAGCTCCGCAGAACAGCCCCAGAATGATGTAGTATGGAATATTCTTGAGCACGAATGGGGTAAGGGTGCACTCGAACGGAGTGGAGGAGCCAAGAAGCGTATAGGAAATCACTGTGGCCGAGACCGTTGACAAGAGCAACGGCATCATGGATGTCATCGAGATGTTGAACAGCAGAATCTCCAGCACGAAGAGAACTCCGGCAAGGGGAGCCTTGAATATTCCGGCCACGGCGGCGGCGGACCCGCACCCCAGCAGGACAGTCATGCTCCTGTAGGACAATCCCATATAACGGGCAAAGTTGGATCCGATGGCGGCTCCCGTGTAGACGATCGGGGCCTCCGCTCCCACTGATCCGCCAAAGCCGATGGTGACGGAACTGGCCGCGATCGAGGACCACATGTTATGTGGTTTGATTCTGGACTCGTGCCTGGATACAGCCTGAAGGGCTTTCGTGACACCGTGGCCGATCTTGTCCTTGATCACGAACTTGCAGAACAGCATCGCCAGAAGCATTCCTATTCCGGGAAGGACAAGATAATACAAGGCTCCGTCAAGAACTCCTCCGAAAGCGTCACGCAGACCTTCCTGAATCACAGAGATCAATGTTTTGAGCAGCACGGCGGCCAACCCGACCACGATTCCGACGACGAGGCTGAGCACAAGGAGCTGGTTCCTTTCCGACAAGCGGGATATGAGATTCAACTTTGGCATATTCGTACAAAAATAGTTATTTTTGCGATAGTGTAAAACAACAAATATTCTTGAAATGAAAAAAGTCTTAGTGTCGCTGATAAGCGCCTTGGCGGTAGCCCTGCTTGGCGTGATCGGGCTGAACATATTCAAAAACGCCAGTCCGAGGGAAAGGGTGAAGGCTGAAGACGGCAGCAATATAATCGTGGAAGAGTTAAGCTTTTACAAGCACAATGACAAGATTTTCGGGAAAGTTTTCAAACCGGCCGACAAGAACGGTTTCTTTCCTGACTCACTTGGAGCAAGGCCAGTCATCATCTATTTCCATGAACCTTTGAAAACCGCCTTTCCGGATAATCTGGTCAAATCTTTGGTGCCGGAAGGCCTGATCGGCTACACGACCGCATTTCACGAAAACGGGAAGGATGTCGGGTTCATGGTGAAGAAAATAGGCAAAGAAAGATTCGCTGACGCAGAGAGGATAGTCCTCATAGCCGACACGTTCTCTTCCGAGGCTGTAGTGAAGGCCGCCTATAAATTAAAGAAGGCAGTTAACGGAATTGTCCTCATTGAGCCGGAACCAGACGAGAAGGTCTCCCGCATCGTGCCAAAATTGGGTTATGAGGTTCTTACCATAGATTCCGCCGGAAAGACCTCAGCTCGGGCGGCCATACTTGATTATCTTGAACTTAGAGGAATGCTGAAATGAGAAAGACAAGATTCGGAATAGTCGGGACCGGCCGTATCAGCGACTGGGTACTGAAAGGGGCGGTGATGGAGCCGCGATTCGAGGCGGCGGCCGTCTGTTCGCGCACCGAGGAGAAAGGAAAGGCGTTCGCACAGGCGCACAGAATAGGCAAGGTTTACACGGACATCGAAAAGATGGCATCCGATCCTGACATCGACGCGATCTACATCGGCACGCCCAACAGCACTCATCATGACCTTGCGATTCTCTGCATGGACCACGGGAAGCATGTGTTGTGCGAGAAGCCGATGGCATCCAACGCAAAGGAAGTCAAGGAGATGGCCGCAGCGGCGAAAGCCAATGGAGTGCTTCTTATGGAGGCAATGATCTCCACACTGTGCCCTAATTTCGTGGCCGCAAGGGAACATCTTGCCGAAATGGGGACGGTGCGCCATTATTTCGCATCGTTCTGCCAATATTCCTCAAAATATGACCTTGTAAAGAGAATCATAGCCGGGGAGGACGCTTCTATTGTGCCAAGTTCCTTCAACCCAGACTGTTGCGGAGGGGCGCTGATGGACATAGGAATATACGCGATCTACCCTATGGTATCGTTGTTCGGCCGACCTAAAGGGATCAAGGCCAACGTCACGACCTGCGAGGTGCCGGTGGCGGCCGGGCGCTTCGGCACTTCGACAAGTTCAGTGATCGAGGCGGATGCTGAGCCTGTCGAAGCATCTGGCCGAAAGGGTTGGAAACGAGTTGATTTACAAGGAAGTGTGATTTTTGAATATGAAGGGATGAGTGCCTCGGTGATATATTCAAAGGTAACGGACTCGCGGCTTTGCACGGAAATTTCCTGCGACGGCGGAATCATTTCGCTGGATCAGATCCACATCTGCCGCAACGCCGAGATGACCAGACGCGGGGCTCCGACTTCCGGAAGATCAACCGGACCGGCAGCCGTGGACATCTCCGTTCCGGTTGATGCGGACGAGTACCTCTGCGAGTTCAGAGAGTTTATCAATGTACTGGAATCAGGCCGCATAGAATCATCCGTCAACAGTCTTGAGACATCACTCATCACCGCCGAAATCCTCGACGAAATCCGCCGCCAGGCCGGCGTGGTATTCCCTACAGATTGAACGGGTTGGTGAGCCTGTCGAACAAACTTCTTTGTGAAGAGCGCTTCGGCAAACTCAACAACTGGCGAAACTCATTGTCCGCCGAGCCGGTCGAAATAGGTCAGGACATCCTCCCATGTCTTGAAAGCATCTGAGCCGAAATGGATCAATGTGCCCATGAAATCCGGAGCGCCGTTCACTTCAGGCTCAGCGTCGATCAGATAGTCGGCCAGAAGAAGATTCTTGTGGTTCGTAATCGTGACACGATTCCAGACAGGGACACCGAGGTTGGCCTCGCACCAGACCACAACCTTCTGACAAAGTTCAGGCGTGTTGTACGGGACTCCGGCGACAATGTGGACATCATAGTTCACGGCAAGCTCGGCAACAGACTTGGCGAAGCCGCTCGAATGATTGATTATCTTGTCACTCAGCGAGATGAACAAAACTGGTTTCTGAATGTTCCTCTGTCTGTCATCGATCCACTGAATCACAGGAAGGATGGAATGGAGGATGGCGTTGTCATTGAGGTAATGCTCTCCGTCGAACCTTATGGCCTGAGGATAATGCTCACAGAAAAGGTCTAATGTGTGGACCAAGGTGTCGTGCACTCCGAAAAGCCCGAAGACCTTGTCCTGGTCCTCAACCGCCCGCTCGAAGCAATGCGAGCTGATCTCACGGAAATGCTCCAACAGGGTTTTCGTGACCAGAAAAGATGTTTCTCCATCTTGACGGGGATTGTGATATTCCTGCCTGCCCAACCCGTTGTTTTTCAGCAAGGTGTCAGCTAGTTGAAAGGCAGGGTTCACCAAAATGCGATCCACTCCGTAAAGCATCTCAGCGTACATCGCCCCCATTGAGGTTCCGATGATTAGGTCCGGCTTTTCCGATGCGAGCATATTCCTTAAAAGTTCCATCGCTTCGAAGGGCTCCACCGGCAGGTCTGGTGCTATCACCTCCGCCTGTGGCATCAGCAGCCTCAACGTCTTGACGCTTCCGTTCTGACCACTGGACGCGAATCCGTGCACATAAAGTATCTTCTTTCCGGCCATCAGGGCCGGACGGGCATATTCATAAAGTTCCATAAGTTAGCACTTACTCATTTTGTCATGTATTTACAAAAATAACAATTTTCATATTCAAATGATTGGACAGACGCTTGAAATTCCTGACGGAAATGGTTATCTTTGAAAGATTGATATTTAAATGACACTAGCTATGACAGATCTGAAAAAAATAGTTGAACTTTTCGCCATCGAGGGCGAGGTCAAGGAGATCAAGCAGTTGGGCAACGGTTTGATCAACGACACGTATAAGGTTGTCACCGAGGGCGACGCTCCGGATTATGTGCTCCAGAGAATCAACAATGCGATCTTCACGGATGTGGATCTGCTCCAGAGCAACATCGAGGCCGTGACCAGGCATATCCGCAAGAAACTCGAAGCGGAAGGAGCCGAGGACATCGACCGCAAGGTACTGAGGTTCATTCCTTTGAAGTCAGAGGGAGAGAGACTGGAAGCGCTGATGAGCGACAAGCCGAGGACCTACTGCCTTGAGGATGGGAAGTACTGGAGGGTGTCGGTGTTTATTGACGACGCCTACACCTACGAGACCGTCAATCCGGAATATTCTGAATATGCCGGCGAGGCTTTCGGTAACTTCGAGGCGATGCTTGCCGACATTCCTGACACGCTCGGGGAGACGATTCCGGACTTCCATAACATGGAGTTGAGACTGAGACAGTTGGTAGAGGCTGTGAGAGAGGACAAGGCCGGACGTCTGCGCGCTGACGACAAGACAGCCGGACAGGAACTACACAAGATTCTGGAGGACATCGACAAGTATGGGGTACAGATGTGCAAGGCCGAGCAGCTGCACCGCGAAGGGAAACTTCCTAAAAGAATATGTCACTGCGACACGAAGGTCAACAACATGATGTTCGACAAGGATGGCAAAATCCTGTGTGTCATCGATCTGGACACCGTGATGCCGAGCTATGTGTTCTCGGACTTCGGGGATTTCCTGCGCACGGCAGCCAACCCGGTCGCCGAGGATTCACCTGAGTTGGAAAAGGTCGATTTCGACATGGAGATATTCAAGGCCTTCACTCGTGGTTACCTGAAAGGCACGAAGCCGTTCCTGACTCCGGTCGAGAGGGAGAATCTGCCTTATGCGGCTTGCCTGTTCCCGTTCATGCAGGCAGTCCGCTTCTTCGCCGACTACATAAACGGCGACACCTACTACAAGATCAAGTTCCCTGAGCACAACCTCGTCCGTACCCGCAACCAGATGAAACTCTTCCACTCGGCTCTGAGCAAAGTTCAACAAATGACGGAGTTCATCGAATCGGCTGAATGATGAAACGCAGGGATTTTCTCAGGACCGCTGGGCTGGCGACTGCCGGAAGCGGGCTTCTCATCGGAACAGGGGGACTTATCACGGGATGCGCAGGCAAGGAGAGCGGCGGTGATATTCCAAAACCATACAAAGTGGGCGGCACGGCAAGGATGAAGCTGAGCTTCGAGCCGTATGAGCTCAAGCTTCGGCACACCTTCACCGTGGCGTCATATTCAAGAACCACGACACCGGATGTGCAGGTGAAGATTGAATATGACGGATTCACCGGCTACGGAGAGGCTTCGATGCCGCCGTACCTCGGGCAGACCGTGGAGAGCGTCTGCAATTTCTTGAAAAAGGTCGATCTGGAGCAATTCAGCGATCCGTTCCAGATCGATGACATCCTGACCTACGTGGATGGTATAAACGAGGGAGACTCCGCCGCCAAGGCTGCCGTGGACATAGCCCTGCATGACCTTGTCGGACAGCTGATGGGACAGCCATGGTACAGAATCTGGGGGCTCAATGCCGCCAAGGCTCCGAACACCACGTTCACCATCGGAATCGACACCCCGGATGTGGTCCGGGAGAAGACGAAGGAATGCGCCGAACAGTTCAAGATCCTGAAAGTCAAGGTCGGACTCGACAACGACAAGGAGATGATTCAGACCATCCGTGAGATAACCGACCTGCCTCTCGCCGTGGACGCCAACCAGGGTTGGAAGGACAAGGAGAAGGCCTTGGAGATGATCTGCTGGCTGAAGGATCACGGAGTTGTGATGGTGGAGCAGCCGATGCCGAAGGAGATGATGGACGAGAACGCTTGGCTGACAGAGCGCAGCCCGCTTCCGACATTCGCAGACGAGGCCATCCAGCGTCTCACTGACGTCCAGAGAGTCAAGGGCGCCTACACCGGCATCAACATCAAACTGATGAAGTGCACCGGAATGCGTGAGGCTTGGAAGATGCTGAACTACGCCCGCGCCGAAGGGATGAAGGTGATGGTAGGCTGCATGACAGAAACCTCCTGCGCCGTGACCGCCGCCGCACAGCTCTCCCCTGCCGTGGATTTCGCCGACCTTGACGGAAACCTTCTGATAGCCAACGACCGGTTCGAGGGAATGACAGTCATCGATGGCAAGATCACCCTTCCCGACCGTCCTGGCCTCGGACTTAAACTACTGTAAGTCATGGCTATGAAAAGAAAAGAGATAGTCCTTTGGACGCTGGTGGCGATAGCGCTGGCCGCTAACATCTGGCTGCCGAGACAGATGAGGTACAAATATTCCTGGGACAAGGATCTGGCACAAAGGTTGGCGACGGAGTTCTGCGCCACAAGGGAGGATGTCAAGGAATATATTCAGAAATACATTCCGGATGTCACTGATGAGCAGATTGACAAATGGACCGCTTCCGGTGAGCTTGAGTCTATGCGGATCGGGAAGCGCACTATGTATTTCTCCGCAGCCGCACGCAACCTGTTCAGGATCAATCCGGAGTTGGCTGCAATAAAAGCCGCGGCAGACACCGAAGAGCAGGATATGTCAAAGAGCGGGACTTCCTTGACGGGGCACGAAGCCATTGACGCCGTGACAATACCTCAGATCAAAAAGCAGGTGCTGGAGAACATCGCCGCCGGAAAGGAGAATCCATATTTCGCCCTGCCGAAGAGGATGAGGGTGACTTTCACCCTCTCGGTCCATGCCAACACGTTGCGGCCTGGCCAGACCCTCCGTTGTTGGCTGCCGCTTCCTCGCCAGGATGTGCCCCGCCAGACCGATTTCAAATTCATCGAGGCCGGAGTCAACGGCGTGGCGTACCCGATTGAGAAACTGACTTTCTCTGAGCCATGGCACCCTCACAGCAGCGTCTACATGGAGGCCAAGACCGTCAAGAACAAACCTACCGTCTTCCACGAGGTCTTTGAATATACCTCCAGCGGCGAATGGCATCCTATCGATTCATCCAAAGTGTTGGCGTACAACACTTCTTCCCCTGACTATAAGGAATATACCGCCGAGCGCGAGCAGCACGTGATCTTCACTGACAAGATCAAGGCCGCCGCCGATTCTGTCACAGCCGGCATCGGGAATCCTTACCTTCAGGCCAAGGCTATCTACACTTGGATCGACAAGACATTCCCTTGGGCATCAGCCAGGGACTATTCCACGATCGAGAATATTCCTGAATATGTTCTGACGAACCGCCACGGGGACTGCGGCCAGGTGACACTGCTCTTCATCACGATGTGCCGCTACAAAGGCATCCCGGCCAGATGGCAGAGCGGTCTGATGATGCATCCGGGCGCCGGCAACCTGCATGACTGGGGCGAGGTCTATTTTGAGGGCTACGGCTGGGTTCCTGTCGATCAGAGCTTCGGCATCACCTCCTACGGCGGTGATTTCTTCCTCGGCGGCATCGAGCCTTACAGGATGATTGTCAACTCCGATTTCGGAGGCAATCTCGATCCGGAGAAGAAGTTCCCTCGCAGCGACACTGTCGATTTCCAACGTGGAGAGGTCGAGTGGGACAAGGGGAACCTCTATTTCACCCAATGGGACTACGATTTCAAGATCGAATATCTGGATTAGCCCTGCTACAGCCTTACTGTGGCTGAATCCCCGTGGTAGGCGATTTCCACACCTTTTGAGCCCTTAGGATAGGCGTTAGCGTTCTCCGGCGTGACAAGCACGATGTTGAAAGTACGGTCTTTCAGCATGCCCGGGAACTCACCCTTACGGTCTCCGATGGTCAGGGTGCGGGATGAGTCATCGTAGGTGAACTCTATCGTCGAATACGCTCCTTTCTCGTAGTTGTAGTTCGTGTTCTCGTCCTCGTAAAGGGTGAACGAGCCGTTTTTTCCGGCATAGACATAGAGGTCGATGACATCGGCAGGTTTTTCGTCAGACCACTGGATCTCAGGGCCGAACGGGATGATTGAGCCTGCACGGACATACAAAGGAATATATTCATAAGGAGCTTCGACCGTGAGAGTCTGACCTCCGGTGATGAACTTGCCTGTGTAGAAGTCGTACCAACCCTCGCACTGAGGGAAATAGACGCTGCGGGAGCGGGATTTATATTCAGAGACAGGGCATGGCATCAGGGCCGGGCCAAGCATCCACTGGTCGCTGATGTCGGCCACGTTACGGTCGTCCGCGAAATCCATCGGAAGGCCGCGAAGCATTGTGTAGTCTTCGAAATGCACGGCACCCGTCAATGAATAGAGGTACGGCATCAGACGATAGCGCAACTTCATGTAATAGAGGATGCTTGAATATGTAGGAGTCCCTTCCGGAGCGATATTCCAAAGTTCCCTTCTCGGCCACTGTCCGTGCGTGCGGAACAGCGGAACGAATGTGCCGAACTGATGCCAGCGAGTCTGGAGCTCACGCCATTCGTCGAGGTCAGGTGTCACTTTGCCAGTGTTGTCGAAAGCGGAAACCGCCGCTGTGTACTTGTCCATCACGCTGAATCCTCCGATGTCCATTCCCCAGAACGGCACTCCGCTCATCGAGAAGTTCAGGCCCGCGGCCATCTGGGTACGCATGTCATTCCAGCATGTACCGATGTCTCCGCTCCATGTGGCCGTCGAATATCTTTGCAGACCTGCGAAACCACTCCTCGTCAGCAGGAACACCCTCTTGTCCGGATCGATTCCGCGCTGTCCGTTGTAGATGGCATCGGCGTTGACAAGGGCGTAGGCGTTGAGATACTCAGTGGAAGGGCCAAGGGCTGTCGGTGTGGTCAGAGCCTTCTGGTAATCCATTGGCAGACAGTCCCTGAGATTAGGTTCGCTGGCATCCATCCACCATGCGTCAATCTTCCGACCGTACTTCGAGTACAGGCTCTCGTCCATCTGCTTCCAAAACATCTTTCTGCCACCTTCAGAATAGGCGTCGTAGAATGATTCCATGTAACCAAGCCAATCTTTAAGACTGTCCTTTTCCGCAAGCGGATAGACATAGCCAGCCTTCTTAAGTTCCTGATAATGATCCGTGTTGACATAGAATTTCGGCCAGACACTGATCATGAAACGCCCGTGCATGGCGTGCACGTCATCAAGCATTCTCTCCGGGTCAGGGTACCGCGTCTCGTCAAACTCGTGGCTTCCCCACTGGTCATCCTTCCAGTACTGCCAGTCCTGGACGATGTTGTCCACGGGAATATTCCTGCGCCTTAATTCGGCCAACGTGCCCACAAGATCCTCCTGGGTGCTGTAACGCTCGCGGCTCTGCCAGAACCCAAGCGCCCATTTCGGCATCACCTGAGCCTTTCCGGTGAGGGTCCTGTAGCCGGAGATCACCTCGTCCATGCTGTTTCCTGCAATATAATAATAGTCCAGTTCCGGACTCATCTCCGACCAGAACGAGAAACGGCTCTGCTCGGCCTCTGTCCTTGGCTCAGCCACTCTCAATCCGATGTACGAGACATCCCCGTCCGGCTTCCAGCTTACTTTGATCGGGGTCTTCTCGCCCTTCTTAAGGCTGACTGTGAATTTGTAGGAGTTCGGATTCCATGCCGGTCTCCAACGCTCGGAGACAACTTCCTTACCTCCTATGGAAACACTCTGGAAACCAGCATAATAAAGGACGAAATGATATTCAGCGTCCTGCGAAGCCTCGATGAAGCCCTCGTATGTCACATCCGCGCCTTTAAGAGGCATTTTCGGAAGATTCGCGATAACCCACTCATTCTCATAGTACAGGGAGTCCTCCTGTCTTATGACAGGATCGCCAGTGGCTGAAGTATATGTCCCGGTCAACCCGCCTTCACTGCCGTCCTTGCCATAGAGTCTGAAGGCTTGGTTCAGCTGCATGTAAGGCTCCGGGTTTCCCCAACGGCTCAGCGAATA
>DCMG01000165.1:42568-44033 GCA_002321335.1 Bacteroidales bacterium UBA1628
ACCTTGGTGTTGTACTGGAACAGTTCCTCGTTGCCGCCCTTATGGTTAAATTCCAAGGATTGATGCTGGCCAAGGCCGTAGAACGCCTCATCCTCGGGAGAATCAAAAGTGAAGAGCGAGGAATATTCATGCCTTCCCTCAACAGTGATCGGGGTGAACGACATCGTGTTGCCGCCAAGGATCTTGTTTCCGTTATTGTCCGCGAAGCTGACCGCCCCGTCCCTTAGCCTGACAGAGGCCACAACGGAAGATGTCACAACGGAGACCGTGCTGTCCGTGGAGGCCACGGTGAATTCCGGCTTTGATTCAGACGGGACAATGATGAGACTTTTCCTGTCTGTGAACCGGGTCTCAGGAGTCGCTGTGACTCTTACAAGATTGTCACCTTTAACCTGAAGCCGAACCAACGCTGGCCCATCGTTATTTCTGTCCGCAACTTGGACAGTAACACCGTCCTGAGTCTGTTTCCAATTCTGACTTCCACATCCAACAGCCACTGCGAGAGCTACCGTGACTGAAATGATTCTGACTATTTTCATTATGGTTAAAATATTGATTATCAGTAAATATTCCAAACAAATTTAGAAAAATAATCAAGAATGGCATAGCCAGATCTTCAAGTCAGGCAAAAAAAGCGCATCATTTGTCAAGATAATACAGATTTCCAGACAGCGAAAGCCTCGTGATCGCAACAGAGTAAGGGTCGGATGACACAAAAAATGCCGGGCACTTCGACAAACTCAGTGCCCGGCATATATCATATTCATTCACCGCTACTTGCGGCAGGCGTCGGCGATGACTTTCTCGCTGCGGGCGATGAAGTCGGAGAGGGCCTTGCCTTTGAGGAGGCCGTTGGAAAGGAGGGCGAGGTCGATCACCTGCTTGAGGATGTCGTTGCCGGCGGCATATTCTTCGACCACGGCCTGATGGGCATCCTTGATGGCCTGACGCTCGTCGTTGATTCTCTTCTTCTCGTCCTCGGAAGCGTCCTTGCCAGGCTCGGCAGGAAGTTCCTGCATCGGTGTGATCTTGGACTTAGCCTCCGTGACGATTCCGGCCATGACAGGGTTCTCAAGGTTGACGGTGATGTTGAACGACTCCGGCATATTCCCGTAGAAGTTCATTCCTCCGCCCATGGCACTCATCTCGCGGTAACGCCTCATGAACTCGTTGCGGGTGATGATCACCGGAGCGGCGTTCTCGCCGAGGTTGTCGGCCTCCACGAAGTAGTCGTTGCCCTTCGGCAGGACAGCC
Organism: Bacteroidales bacterium UBA1628; assembly: GCA_002321335.1. Lineage (GTDB taxonomy): Bacteria > Bacteroidota > Bacteroidia > Bacteroidales > UBA932 > Cryptobacteroides. The sequence goes on from DCMG01000165.1 coordinate 43,823, forward strand.
TTGAACATCGCGCTGAGGTCATCCTTGTCGGCCTGGGCCATTTCCGGCTTAACCTTCTCGCTCTTAGGGATAAGGTTGTCGATGGTGTCTGAGTCCACACGGGCGAATCTTGTGTCAGGGATCTTCTGCTCCAACAGGTTGACATAGTGGGCGTCAAGCTCGCAGTCCATCAGGAGCACATCGTAGCCTTTGTTCTTGGCCGCCTCGATGA
>DCMG01000164.1 GCA_002321335.1 Bacteroidales bacterium UBA1628
TGGGGCTAAGTCGTAACAAGGTAGCCGTACCGGAAGGTGTGGCTGGAACACCTCCTTTTTGGGGTTTTGCTCCGACAGCGGAAGACGCTCTGTACAAGGTTTCGAGTTCGGAACTCTGTACTAATCTTTCATTATTATATAGGCTCTTAGCTCAGTTGGTTAGAGCGCTACACTGATAATGTAGAGGTCGGCAGTTCAACTCTGCCAGGGCCTACAAACCAATTTTTTTGGTAAAGTCCGGGGGTATAGCTCAGTTGGTAGAGCACCTGCTTTGCAAGCAGGGGGTCTAGAGTTCGAATCTCTATATCTCCACAAGTAAAAGTCGGAACAGCATTTGCTGCTCCGATTTTTTTTGTTGAAATAATCCATCACCTGTCGCTTGCGACAGCCCCGTTGAGGCTCTGGGGAGCGTACTCACCAGACCCCTTGGGTCGCTGCGCTCCGAGCTTCACAGTCCCGGTCGCTGAGTCTGCCGAAGCGCCCGGCTCTTTGGAATCAGATCCTACGCCCGGATGATTTCCACTTCGCCGTCAAGACCGATCTTGATGATCTGTGAGGCGAGGCCGGTGGCGCCGGCTTCGAGACGTGGATCCACTGTGTAGTCAACAGCGTTTTTGATTTCCTCTGAGATGTCAGCGAATTTCTTCGGTGTCGGCTCTCCTGAGATGTTGGCGGACGTGGAGACGATCGGTCTGCCGAGTTTGTAGGTAAGCTGCAGGCAGAACTCCATCATCGGAATGCGGATTCCGACAGTGCCGTCAGCCGCCACCGTGTTGTGCGCCAGATGGAAACGGTCTGATTTCCATGGTTCTCCCTCGGCTGGTGCAGGGTAAGTCTTCGCTCCGGGGTAGATCAGCGTCATCGGTCTGTCGTTCACCTCGACCAGATCTATTGCCATCGGAGGGATTTCGTTCACGAACAACGCAATCTGATCCAAACTGTTAGCCAATAGAACCAGCGACTTGCTGTCGGAGCGGTGCTTTATCTCGTAAATCTTCGCGACAGCCTCAGGGTTGGTCGCATCACAGCCAAGTCCCCAGACAGTGTCGGTAGGGTAGAGGATGACTCCACCCTCTTTGAGAACCTTCAACGTCTCGTTTAGAATCTCATCTATAGTCTTCTTTTGCATATTCATAAAATTAATCCATAAAATGCAGGTAGCAGGCCGTCACCGCTGTCACCGCCGCTGTCTCTGTCCGCAGGCGGCTTGGCCCGAGGTGAACCGGCACAAAACCTCGTTCCACTGCCAGCCTGGCCTCTTCCGGAGAGAAATCGCCTTCCGGGCCGATCAGCACGGTAATCGCGGCATCGGCAGGGATCCCTTCCAGAACATCCACGATGGAGCGCCTCTGTGTCTCGCCCTCAAAGCAGTAGCAGATCATCTTGACAGAAGACTCCTCCGAATGTCTCAGAATGAAATCCCGCACAGAGACCGGTTCTTCCACCACCGGCAGTTTCGCTTTCAGGCTCTGCTTCATCGCCGAAAGAGCGATCTTACGGGATCTCTCCGCCTTGAACACCTTGCGCTCGGAACGTTCCCCGATGACCGGTGAGATCACATCCACACCAAGTTCCGTGGCCTTCTCCACGAACCACTCGAAGCGATCGTTGTTCTTCGTCGGGCAAACCGCCATATTCAATGAATATGAATGCCCTCCCCATCCGGGAACGGTTTCCAGAATCTCCGCCGTGGCGCCTTTGGGTGAGTCGTCGCTCATGCGGCAACGGTACATATTCCCGAGCCCGTCCACAACGGTGATCTCATCTCCGTCCCGGTGCCGTAGCACCCTTACGCAGTGCGCGCTCTCTTCCGCATCCAGAAGGGCGAGCCCATCCTCTGTTTTGTAAGCGTAAAAAATCTCCATACTGCAAAGATACAACATTGAATAATATAGCGTAACTTTGCGCCTATGAAAAAACGTTACGAATCACTGGACGTCCTTAGAGGACTGACCGTCGCCTTCATGTGCATCGTCAACAATCCTGGCACGTGGGCGCATATATTCCCTCCGCTCAGGCATGCGGGGTGGGATGGCTGCACTCCCACTGACCTCGTGTACCCGTTCTTCATCTTCTGTATGGGGTGCGCTATGGCGTTCTCTTTCTCGAAGTACGAGAAAACGACCGTAAAGGCTTATCTGAAGGTTCTCAAAAGGGGAGCGCTGATCTTTCTGGTAGGCTTTGCGTTGAACCTGTACCCGTTCTTCCCGACCTCGCTCCACGACGAGACGTGGTCCTTCGGCCAGAACTACCTCTACTGGCTTCAGCATAAACGAATATTCGGCGTCTTACAAAGAATAGGTATGGCGTATGCCATCGCCGGCTGCCTTGCCCTGTGGCTCAAAAAGCCCGGAAAGATTCTGGCCGCGATAGCCACACTCAGCGTGGCTTACACGGGAATATTGCTGATCTTCGGCCGTGATCCGGGAGCATTCACCCTCGAAGGCAACGTCTCCATGAGGATAGACACATGGCTGGTCGGCGGCAACCATTGCTATCATGGCTACAACGGAACCGATTTCGACCCTGAAGGCGTTCTCGGCTCGCTGACCGCAGCTTGTTCATGCCTCCTCGGCTACCTGATCGGCTCGATGATCCACAAGTCTCAAAAGAATATGTCAGCCACCAACACCCCTGACAGGGTTGTCAACAGGACATTTGTCTATGGCTGCCTCTCTTTGATTCTCGGCGTGGTCCTCAGCATCTGGATTCCGATCAACAAACCTCTTTGGTCTGTCTCATACGTCTTCTATGCCGGTGGATGGGCGATGCTTGCGCTGGCTTTCCTTGCCTATCTGCTTGACGTCAAAGGGTACGAGAAACCTTTCGTGCCTTTCAAGGCCATGGGTATGAACGCTTTGATGGCCTTTGTCTTCTCCGGAATCATAGCCAAGAGCTACGGCTTCTTCGGGTTCGCCCCGAGCCGCTACTTCGGCGCCAATGAATATCTCTCCCTGTTGTGGGCGCTCATATTCGTGACAATCATATTCAGCCTCCTGTGGATCCTCTACAAGAAGAAGATTGTGATTAAACTGTAAGTAAAATGTTCATAGGACTGATTTCCGACACTCACGGGGTGTTCGCTGACGATGTGAGGAAGTTTCTGGAGCCTGTGGACCAGATCTGGCACGCCGGTGACTTCGGCACGCTTCAGTGCGCTAAGGACATTGCCGCGTTCAAACCTTTGATTGGTGTGTACGGCAACTGCGATGGACTTGATGTGCGGCAGGAATATCCAGCTTACCAAAACTTTGAGTGCGAGGGAATGAGAATCCTGATGACCCACATCGGTTTGAGCCGTGGCAGTTATTGGGCTTTCAATCCGCATCAACCAATGTACGACCTGCGCGCAAAAGCCCTTCTGGATTCTTACCATCCTGACATATTCGTCTGTGGCCACACGCATATTCCTCAGGTTTTCAGAGACAAGCGGAACGACTTCCTTTTCATGAATCCGGGCGCTTGTGGATTCCAAGGCTCGTCTGATGTTCCGAGGATGGCCCTTCGCTTTCAGATTGTAAGTGGTGCCATTGCTTCAATGGAGAAGTGTGAATTGCCTAGATAGCCTGAATAATGTCAAAAAAGTCAAAAAAATTATTGTAAATTTCAGAAATCTGTGTACTTTTGCGCTTTGAAAAACGAGTGAGAAAACATAGTTTTTTTAATTTAATAATATTATGAAGAAGGTATTTATGTCTGTTGCGGTTGTGGCTCTTATGGTAGCCGCTTCTGCTTGCGGTAACAACGCAAAGAAGGCTGAGGCTGAGACTGAGGCTGTAGAGCCTGTTGAGGAAGTTGCTGACACCGTGGCTGCTTGCTGCGATTCTACAGCTGCTTGCTGCGATTCAGCTGCTGTGGCTGAGTAATTTCAGCCATTGATTCCCGGAAGGGAATTTTATGTGCGGTATCCAGGGATGAAAACCTAGATGCTGCAATTTTTTTTGTCATCCCCGCCCTATTGCCTATCTTTGAAGAACGTTGCGGTCGTGGAAGTGTTGCTGGTCCAACCGACGGGACGTGGCGAATCCGGTCGCGGAACTTAAGGTTCGGCGGAACTCGCCAACCATCGAAGTGACCGGGTGCACACAATATAATCCAAGAATATGAAAGAAAAAACAGTATGGTTCTGCTCCAATTGCGGCAATGAATATCCCAAATGGATGGGACGCTGCCCGGCTTGCGGGGAGTGGAACACCATGGTGGAGCAGAAAGTCGTGACGGGCGGTTCCAGAAAGGCTCCGATAGTGGATTCCGTTCCGGGAGCCGGGCGCAAACCTCAGAAACTGAACGAGATTGATTCACGCTCGGAGGCTCGGCTTTCCCTGAACAACGAAGAAATCGACAGGATTCTCGGCGGCGGCATTGTGGAGGGTTCGCTTGTCCTGATCGGAGGAGAGCCGGGAATAGGCAAATCCACATTGTCCCTTCAGATTCCTCTCGGCTGTCCATCCCTGAAAACCCTCTATGTGACAGGTGAGGAGAGTTTGCGTCAGGTCAAGATGCGTGCCGACCGTCTGGGCGGCGATGCAGCCAACTGTCAGATTTACAGCGAGACGTTGATTGAGAACGTGGTGGCTCAAGCACGTGAAATCGAGCCTGACCTGATGATAGTGGACTCGGTTCAGACGATGTTTTCGCAGACGGTTGACTCGACTCCCGGCTCAGTCACACAAATCAAGGAGGTGGCCGCCATACTTCTCCGGTTCGCCAAAGAGACCGGAATTCCGGTCATCCTGATCGGACATATCACCAAAGAAGGCTACATCGCCGGTCCTAAGATACTGGAACACATTGTCGATGTAGTTCTCCAGTTCGAGGGTGACAACAGAGGATCGTACAGAATCCTGCGCAGCATCAAGAACAGGTTCGGTTCCACTTCCGAGCTGGCGGTGTTCGAGATGACCGGCAAAGGCCTCCGTGAGGTCTCCAACCCTTCCGAACTGCTCATCCCTATGCACGAGGCCGGGCTCAGCGGCACCGCCATCAGTGCGATGCTGGACGGAACGAGACCGTTTCTTTTTGAAGTTCAGGCACTTGTCAGCTCGGCGGTCTATGGCACGGCGCAGCGTTCGGCCACAGGCTTCGATGTCCGGCGTCTGAATATGCTGCTTGCTGTCCTTGAGCGCAGGGCCGGATTCAAACTTGCCCAAAAGGATGTTTTCCTGAATATGGCGGGCGGACTCAAGGTAAGCGATCCGGCTTGTGATCTTGCGGTCATCTCGGCGGTTCTGTCCTCCAACTTCGATTTCGCCATCCCATCCGACAACTGTTTCTCCGGAGAGATCGGCCTCAGCGGCGAGATCCGCCCTGTCGCCCAGATCGACCGCCGTGTCTCGGAGGCTTCCCGTTTGGGATTCAAGAAGATATTCATTTCATCATTCGCCTCTTTGGATCTCAAGCCTCAAGGCATAGAGGTGGTCAAGGTCTCCGATGTGCCCGCCCTCGTCCGCAGCCTCTTCAAATAGCCCCTAGCCCGCAGCGCCGCTTGCTGAAGTTTTCTGTTCAGCACCCGGTCGCTGAGCCTGCCGAAGCGATATTGCTGGAATGATTGGGCACCCGGTCGCTGAGCCTGGCGCAGCGCCGGAGCATGATATTCGTAAATTGAAAAAAAATGCGTATATTCGCCAAGTTTTAAGACTAAACAAAACAAGATATGAATCTTAGAGACATCAAGAAGGACATTGAATATGTCATCGGAGCTTTCATCGATGATTGCTCCCTCTTCAGCGCGCTTAACCAGAAAGCTGACGACGAGGCTTTGGGCGGACTCTTTGACGAGGCTGTCAAACTGTACAATGACCTCAGAGACAAAGTGAACGCAAAGGTGGAAGGCAAGAAGGGCCAAAAGGCCGCATACTATGCCGGCATCCGCAAGGAACTCCTTGAGAAGACAGACGCCATGTACCAGAAGCTCAGCGAGCTCGTAAAAGCGACTGCCAAGTAATACGGGCTTTTCACTGAAAGATATTTAGGGGAAGGCTTTATGTCTTCCCCTTTTGTTTTATGCCTTGCCATACCGCCCGGCATATTTCATGAACAAGTATATTACCAATTCAAAAGACAATTTATAGCGAATATGAAAGTAGCAGTGGTCGGTGTGACCGGATTGGTCGGAACCAGAATGATTGAAGTCCTCGGGGAGAGGCATTTCCATGTGAGTGAGTTCATTCCCGTCGCTTCAGAGAAGTCGGTCGGGAAAAAGATTCCTTTCGCGGGGCGTGAATATTCAGTTGTGACCGCTGAGGAGGCGATTGCCCGCAAGCCTGATCTGGCTCTTTTCTCCGCCGGAGCGGAGATTTCCCGTGATCTGGCTCCGAAGTTCGCCGCCGTCGGTTGCCGTGTCGTGGACAATTCTTCCTGCTGGAGGATGGACCCGACCAAGAAACTGGTTGTCCCGGAGATCAATGCGTCGGTGCTTACCGCCGAGGACTATATCATCGCGAATCCGAATTGTTCCACTATCCAGATGCTTCTGCCTCTGGCTCCGCTTCATCGTAAGTACGTGGTCAAGCGAATCGTGGTCTCCACCTACCAAAGTGTGACCGGTTCGGGCAATGCGGCGGTGGCTCAGATGAAAGCTGAGCGCGAAGGCAAGAGATGGGGTGAATATCCAGCCTTCTATCACTATCCCATTGATGAGAACGTGATTCCGCACATCGATGATTTCCTTGAGGACGGCTATACCAAGGAAGAGATGAAGATGGTCAACGAGACTCACAAGATCTTGGATGACTATTCGATAGGAGTCAGTCCGACCACGGCCCGCGTGCCGGTGCTGGGAGGCCATTCGGAATCAATAAATCTGGAGTTCGAGAAGGATTTCACACTTGACGAAGTCCGTAGGATCTGGTCGGAGACAGAAGGTGTTACCGTTCAGGATGACCCTTCACGCAATATCTACCCGATGCCGTTGTTCTCTCTTGGCAAGGACGATGTCTTTGTGGGGCGTCTGCGCAGGGACCCGTCAGTGAAATATGGCCTGAACTTCTGGTGTGTCAGCGACAACATCCGCAAAGGAGCCGCCACCAACGCCGTCCAGATCGCACAGTACCTCCTCTCGAAAGGCTTCCTGAAGGCCTAGTCCCCGGCCAGATGCTTCTCCCAGGCCCAGGCCGCGGCCAGCGTGTCCTCGATCGACCTCTCGGCCTTCCAACCAAGCTCGTCGTTCGCAAGTGTAGGATCAGCCCAGATGGCAGTCACGTCCCCTGCTCTGCGCGGCGCGAACTTGTAGTTCAGCTTCAGCCCGTTGGCCTTCTCGAACGCTTTGATCAGCTCCATTACCGACAGCGGCTTGCCCGTGCCGATGTTGAAGATCTCATATTCCTTCTTCATCTTGCCGTCGAGCATTCTGCGGACGGCGAAGACGTGCGCCTTGGCAAGGTCCACGATGTCGATGAAGTCCCTCTGGCAGGTTCCGTCAGGAGTAGGATAGTCGTTGCCGAAGACGGAGAGGCACTCACGTTTGCCGATGGCAGTCTGAGTGATGTAAGGCACGAGGTTGTTAGGCACGCCGCGCGGAAGTTCGCCGATGAGCGCTGACGGATGCGCTCCGACCGGGTTGAAGTACCTCAGCGCTATTCCCTTGACATTTGAATATGCCTTCACGGAGTCTCGCAGGATGTCCTCGCACATCTGCTTCGTGTTGCCGTAAGGAGAGGTGGCCGGCTGTCTCGGCGACTCCTCGGTCACAGGAAGTTTCTCCGGCTCGCCGTAGACTGTGGCCGAGGATGAGAAAAGAATGTTCTCGCACCCGTGTTTCCTTGCGGTCTCGATGACGTTCATGAAAGACTCCAGGTTGTTCCTGTAATATTTCAGCGGCTCGCTGACGGACTCTCCCACGGCCTTGAACCCGGCGAAGTGGATGACAGCGTCGATCTTGTTGGCCGTGAACAACAGTTCAGTCGCCACCAGATCGCAGAAATCCATCTTGACGAAAGGAATATCCTCCCTTCCCGTGATCTTCTTGACTCCTTCGTAGCATGTCTCGTCGCAGTTTGACATGTTATCGGCCACGATCACATCGTAACCAGCTTCGACAAGCTCCACGGTAACGTGGCTTCCGATAAATCCGGCACCGCCGGACACAAGGACACATTTTTTCATATCTCTGAATATTTTGACTCAAGTCCGTTCCGCTCAAGCGGTTTTACACGCTGCAAATTTAGCAATAAAACACTATTTTTGTACTCTGGCCGTTTTTGTTTTCATCCATGTGCCACGGAACGGCTTGACATTCAAAAAGACTTTTGTTATGAGATTCGGAATATTCATAAATTCTTGTGTTTGTGCTTTGGTGATGTCGGTCGCCATCTCCCATTCCGCCGCAGCCTTCTCTCCGCAAGTACATTCCACAAATAAGACGCAAGCCAAGTCCAAGGCTCAGAGATATATAGAACTAGCCTCCCGTAACGACATCCTGAAGTCATCCGCCTTCGGAGTCCTGGCCATGACCGAGGGAGGGGACACGCTGGCTGTCTGGAACAGCGATCAACGGATGGTTCCGGCTTCCACCATGAAGCTGATAACCACCGGAATGGCCATCCACCGTCTCGGTCCTGACTTTAAGTACGTCACCCGCATCGGCCACAGCGGTACGATCAAGGACGGAGTTCTGGACGGAGACCTCTACATAATTGGCGGCGGTGACCCCACAATCGCCTCCAAGGATTCCATAGCGATTCCACGGACCAAACTTTTCGCCCAATGGAAATCCTTCCTGGACAAGGCCGGCATCAAGAGGGTCAACGGCAGGGTGATCGGTGATGGTCGCTATTTCGACGGACCGATGGAGCACGACACCTGGAGCTACCAGGACATCGGCACAGCCTACGGAGCCGGAGGCAACGGCCTCTGCTTTTACGAGAACGCCCAGGATTTCAAGGTGAGCGCCGGAGCCACGGTCGGTTCTCCTGTCAATGTCACTGTCTCCTTCCCGGACACTCCGTGGATGAGGTATGAATATCCCTGTCGGACCGCTCCTGCCTGTACCGGCGACCAACTCTACCTGTTCAACACCGAATTTCTCCCTTACGCCGAGATCCGAGGCTCATTCGCCATCGACCGCAAGCCCAGAACCGAGGAGTTCAGCAACAAGTTCGGAGCCTACACCTGCGCCCATTATTTCTGTGAATATCTGAAATCCAATGGAGTCCCTGTCTCCGTAGGCCCCGCCGACATCCGTCTCGGCCGCATCCGCTCCAACCTGTCTTCAAATGAATATGGCCCCTATGCCTCAGGAGTGGACAATCTGAATATGCTCGGTCAGACGTATTCTCCGTCCATCGGCCGCATCGCCCGTGAGACGAATCTGAAAAGTGACAACTTCTACGCCGAGGCCCTTTTCCGTACCCTTGGCCGCAGATTTCACCATTCGGCCTCCTACGATTCCTCGTATGTGGCTGTCAATGAGGTGATGAGAAGCCTTGGCGTCAGCACTGATGATGTCCGCATTGTCGATGGCAGCGGTCTGGCCCGCCACAACTACATCTCTCCGGCCTTCTTTGTCCGTTTCCTCTCCGCAATGATGGACAGCCCTGCTTTCGGTGACTACATCCAGACCATCGGCCGCCCTGGTGACCGTCATTACGAGTCCCGCCTCCGTGAGGCCCCGGCCTCAGTCAAGTCCAGAGTCCATCTCAAGAGTGGCTCCATGAACGGTGTCCGCTGCTTCTCCGGCTACATCGAACCTTCGGCCGGCTCCAAGCCCGACACCATCATCTTCTCCATAATGACCAACAACTCCCTGACCCCCGCCTCCCGCATCGATCCCATAATCGACCGCATAATCCTCCTTCTCGCCGCCGACAACTGATCCGCTTCAGTCCTGCGGAAAATAGAACGGGCTGCGGAATACGGAGATGACACCGGAACCGGCAGCGTCGATGTGACCGACTATGCGGCGGGCGCGGAGAGGCTTGCGGTTGTAAAAATCCGGTGCGGAGGAATCAAGCGAATTAACGCGCACTATCTGTGCGGAGTGGATAAACTTGCCTTCACCGATGTACATCCCCACATGAGTGGCTCGCTCCTTGGTGCTGTCAGTCGCCGCCTTGCCCCAAAACAGAAGGTCTCCCGGAAGCAGGTCACTCCAGTCCACTTCTCCGTTGCCCCTGAATATTCTCACATCATCTCCGACCCTTGCTTGCTGTGAGGCGTTTCGAGGAAGCAGTACTCCGTTCGCAAAATAGACACTGCGGGTGAACCCGCTGCAGTCCACGTTCTTGATTGACGTGCCTCCCCACATGTAAGGGACTCCGAGAAACCTGTAGCCTGTGGCCAAAAGATTCTGCCGGAAATCATTCTCGTCCAAAGTCTTGTCTTTCCGATCCTTGGCCCATTTGTAAAACACGGCGACATCCTTCGCCGGAACGTAGCCGGTCTTGCCGGACGGCAGCACAACCCCGACGAAACGTCTGCTGAGAACAGCCCGCCCTTCCTCATAGCCTTTGTGCCGCCCGCCGGAATGCGTCTTGACACCATACATGATCCGAACAATGTCCCCGAGCACGAAATCGGAGACAATCCTGGAATCCTCTGAAGGCTCTGAATAGATGTGTGTGAAAGAAGCGGTGCAGATGTACTTGGGGGCTTCCAGATAGTCCTTGATTTCTTCCTCGCTCATCTGAACCAGCCCCATCTCATTGACCCAGGCCGTGTATGGTTCCGGGCTCTTGATCTTGACCCAGTACCCCGATTGGTCCAGCACCTCGACGACCGTGCCCATCAGAGCCTGGTTCCCAAGCTCTGCGGCGTAGTCCGGCTTCTCGCGCATGAAACCGGCGGAAAACTCGACCACGGCCAGTTTCCTCTGAGCATCCATGGGTGGAGCCACGAATGCGAGCGATGTCAAAATCAAAACTGATGACAGCATTTTCGGGAAGATATTCATAACTCAATTCATATTTTAATAAGATGGCCGGCTTGCGCTCCACACTCTTAAGGAGCACATAGGCTTCATGATGGTTCAAGCCCGCATCATGTCCGGCTCCATTTTGTAAAAATATCCACAATTCATTAGTTTTGCAAGGAATATTTCGTACTTTTCAGCACGTGATGGAATTTGAGCCGGAACAGGTGGCGAGGAAGGGTGGTCACTTTTGAACGTGGAATAGGGCAGAGTGCTGAAATTATGCGAATGATAGAACGGTAGAAGGAGAAAACGACTGAATCATGTTTGATTATTCAGAAGGCGAAAGATACAATTCATTTGTTGGCTACTATCGCCGCAGATATGGCGAGCGGCTTCAGAAGCTGGTTCTGGACGCTGGGTTCTCGTGCCCTAACCGGGACGGGGCTGTAGGCCGGGGAGGGTGCACTTATTGCGACAACGCTGCCTTTCATCCAGGCTACAGCACACCGGGCAAGCCGCTCTTGACCCAGATTAATGAAGGAATAGAGTTCCAGAAGGTGCGCTATCCCAGAGCCAGACACTATATGGCATATTTCCAGGCATATTCAAACACATACGGCTCGCTGGAACGATTGAAGGCTCTGTATGAGGAGGTTTTGGGCCATCCCGAGGTGGTGGGGATCGTGATCGGCACTCGGCCGGACTGTGTTGATGAGAAGAAACTTGATTATCTGGCGGACCTTGCCGGCGGACGTGTATTGAATGGCTGGCATCGGTCGCTTCGGCAGACTCAGCGGCCAAATATTCAGGCCGGGACTCTGAACAATCCGGTCGCAGAACCTGTCGAAGCTGCCGGAATCACCCTCGCCGCCCCGATTGTGGTGGTCGAGTACGGCATCGAATCCTGCTATGACACAACCCTGCGCCACATCAATCGAGGCCACGATTTCGAGTGCGCCCGCAAAGCCGTGGAAATGACTGCCGAAAGAGGCATCGACACATGCGCCCATTTCATCCTCGGCCTCCCTGGCGAGACCCGTGACATGCTCCTCGAACAATGCGGCCTCATCTCTTCCCTCCCGCTGCGCTCGGTCAAATTCCACCAGCTTCAGATTGTCAAAGGCACTGCTATGGAAAAGGAATATGCCGCCGACCCTTCCGCCTTCTTCCGCCCCGGGCTCGATGAATATCTTGACTTTGTTATCGACATCCTCGAACGTCTTCGTCCCGACCTTTACATCGAACGTGTCGCCGGCGAGGTACCACCACGTTTCGTGAACGACACCCCTTGGGGGCTTGTCCGCAACTTCGAGATACTCCGTCTTCTGGACAGACGGCTTGAGGAGCGTGACACTTGGCAGGGACGGCTGTATCCAAAGGACGGCAAGACTGTCTGACGGAACGATGGCTGTTGTGCCGGAAGCGTTTTTTTTAGGTCACAAAGGCAGAACGGCGCTTCCGCCACGCCAACTATTGCGTGAAAATTCTTATATTTGTCAAATTTATTTGATTACAATGGCGAAGTTTGTAAACCGAGAGATTCCTGAAGGCCTCACCTTCGATGACGTTTTGCTGGTTCCGGCACATTCCGATGTACTTCCTCGTGACGTTGATGTCACCACAAATTTCACGACTGACATCAAACTTCACACCCCGATTGTGTCGGCGGCGATGGACACTGTCACAGAAGCCGATCTTGCCATAGCGATGGCGAGAGCCGGTGGTATAGGCGTGATTCACAAGAATATGACCATAGAGAAACAGTGCGAGCAGGTGCGTCACGTGAAGAGGGCGGAGAACGGAATGATCTACGACCCAGTGACGATCAGCCCTGACGCCACGGTGGGCAATGCTCTGGCGATGATGAAGAAGCATCACATCGGCGGCATCCCTGTCGTGGACGCCAACGGATTCCTTATCGGTATCGTCACGAACCGTGACCTCCGTTTCCAGGAAGACATGCAGCTGCCGATCTCCGAGGTGATGACCAAGGAGAATCTTGTGACCGCACCTAAGGGAATCACTCTGGCAGAGGCCACAAAGATTCTCCAGCGCAGCAAGGTGGAGAAACTTCCCGTTGTTGACAACGACGGAAAACTAGTAGGCCTGATCACCTACAAGGATCTCATGAAGATCAAGGACAACCCTATAGCCTCAAAGGACAGCAAGGGCCGTCTTCTCGTCGCTGCTGCCGCCGGGATCAAGTCGGACACGCTCGACAGGATCGGTCTCCTTATCGACGCCGGAGCTGACGCCGTTGTCCTTGACACTGCCCACGGCCACTCCGAGGGTGTCCTCAAGATGATCAAGAAGGCTTGTGACGCCTACAAGGATTTCCAGATCATCGCCGGAAACGTGGCCACAGCAGCCGGAGCCAAGGCTCTTGCCGAGGCCGGAGTGAAGGCCGTGAAGGTCGGAATCGGGCCTGGTTCGATCTGCACCACGAGAATCATCGCCGGAATCGGCGTGCCACAGCTCACAGCCGTCATGGAGGCCGCCGAGGCCCTCAAAGGGACGGGCGTGCCAGTGATCGCTGACGGAGGCATAAGATATTCAGGAGACATCGTCAAGGCTCTTGCGGCTGGCGCCAGCACCATCATGGCCGGCTCTCTGCTTGCCGGAACCGAGGAATCCCCAGGCGAGACCATAATCATGAATGGCCGCCGATTCAAGTCATACCGCGGAATGGGCTCGCTCGAAGCGATGGAGCAGGGCTCCAAGGACAGGTACTTCCAGGACATGGAGTCCGACATCAAGAAACTTGTTCCGGAGGGAATCGTGGCCCAGGTGCCTTACAAAGGAACTGTCTCCGAAGTCGTTTACCAACTCGTCGGCGGGCTCAGGGCAGGAATGGGCTATTGCGGAGCGCACACGGTCGAGGAACTCAGGAACGCTCAGTTTGTCCGCATCACGAACGCAGGCTTCCTTGAAAGCCACCCGCATGATGTGACAATCACCAAGGAAGCCCCTAACTATTCTCGTTAATCCGTGGTGTCCAGAAGGTTCAGCATATTCATGGTGGCCGCCGCCATTGCCGTCCTGCCGTCATGCAAGGCGATATCCTCGCTGATTCATGACGGCGAGGTGGTTGCCAGGCTGGGTGACCATAAACTCTATCGTTCAGAATTGGACGATGTTATTCCCAAGGGCGCTTCAGCGGAGGACAGCGTGAAACTTGCCAACCTCTACATCAATTCGTGGGTGAAGGACAAAGCCTTCCTTGACATCGCCCAGCAGCGTCTGTCCAAGGAGGAAAAGGATGTCTCAAAGGAACTTGAGGCCTACCGCCAGTCGCTTTTGCGTTACCGTTACGAGCAGCGCTACATCAATGAGCGCCTCGACACCACCGTCTCCCAAAAGCAGATTGATGAATATTATGATTCCCACAAAGAGTCTTTCAGGCTTGAACGGCCTATACTCAAAGCCCGTTTTATGAATATTCCGAAAGACTCTCCGAATCTTCCGAAAATCAAGAAACTGATGTCGTCGGACAAGGTTGAGGATGTGGTGGCCGCCGACAGCATCGCGTTCAATTCTACCCAGCGTTACCATGACTATTCCGACAAATGGATCGATGCTGTGAAGCTGGCCGCGGAGTTCGGTGTGGATTATGTCCAGATGCTGTCACAGCGCAACGGTCACTTCATCGAGATTCCGGAAGGGAACAGCAATGTCTCTGTCGCCTTCATTGTGGATTATATGAAGGCTGGCGAAACCGCTCCTGTGGATTATTGCGAGGACAGGATACGGGACATCATCATCAGTGGAAGAAAGCATGATCTCCTGGCGGGTTTGGAACAGGACTTGATAGAAGACGCCAAGGTCAAGGAAAATTTTGAAATATATTCGAAATGATAAAGAAAACAGCAATCACCATCATCGCCCTCGCAGCGACCTGCGCGATGGCTTCGGCTCAGAAATACAAATATGTCGACAAGACCATAGCCGTCGTTGGCAACGAGGCGGTCATGATCTCCGACATTGAGGGTGCGGTCAAGGATCGCAGCGCCCAGGGATTGTCTTCGGACAGGAATATCCGCTGTGAGGTCCTAGAGTCGATCCTGGAGTCGAAAATATTCCTTATGCAGGCGAGGATAGACTCCCTCACGGTCAATCAGGACATGGTTGAGAGCAGCCTTTCCCAGCAGGCGGACAGGATGCTTACCTACCTCGGCGGCGAGGAGAAGGTGGAGGAATATTTCGGCAAGCCTCTGTACCGGCTTCGTCAGGAGTGGCGCAAGCAGTACGAAGACATGAGCCTTACACAACAGGCACAGCAGGAGATAATGAAAAAGATCCCGGAGATGACCCCTTATGATGTCAAGGAATATCTTGACACGGTAGACACCAAGAATCTCCCGATTGTGCCGATCAAATACCAGCTCAGCCAGATTTGCCTTTATCCTGACCGCGAGGCCGCCAACATGGCCGTGCGCGAGAAATTGCTGGAACTCCGCGAGAGGATCATCAACGGCGAGAAGTTTTCGACCCTGGCCCGTATATATTCGGAGGATCCGGGCAGCGCGCGTAAGGGTGGCGAACTTGGTATGGCTTCAAAATCAATCTTCTGGCCTGTTTTCTCCGATGCGGCCATGGCTCTGAAGCCGGGCGTCATCTCCCAGATTGTCGAGACACCGGACGGATTCCATATCATCGAAGTCATCGAAAAGAAGGGTGATATGTTCAATGCCCGTCACATCCTGATGAAACCTAAGTACACGGACGAGGACAGGGAGAAGGCTTTCAAGACACTGGACAGCCTCCGCACCGAGATAAACAACAACGCCGTGTCATTCCAGATGGCGGCCAAATTCTACTCACAGGATCCCGCCACCAAGACAAACGGTGGCCAGATGTCCGATCCGAACACAGGCTCTTCCTATTTTGAGATTGACCAGCTCAAGCCGGAAGACTATCTGGCCATCAAAGATTTGAAGGAAGGTGAGATTTCAGCCCCGGTTGAATCTACGGACAATGATGGCCGTCAGGACCAGGTCAAGGACTATGTTGTCGGCAAGACTCTATACAAGATAATACGTGTGGACAAGATCATTCCTGCCCACACCGCATCCTTCGATGAGGATTTCAGCCAGCTTCAGGAGCAGGTCCGTCAGGACAAGCAGATGAAGGCCATCGATGATTTTCTGGCCGGAAAGATCAAGGAAACCCACATCATCATCGACCCTATGTTCAAGGACTGCGAATTCCGCCGTCCGGGCTGGGCTTCAAAGTTTTCTGAAGACTGATGCTCGGTAGACGTCTGGTATATTCATTGCTCCTTCTGCTGGTTTCGTTGGGACTTTCCGCCCAAAACACCGAGCAGAAGGACAGTCTTGTGCGTCTGCTTGGATGTGATGAGCTTCAGCAGATCGAGGAATACGGCCAGAGTTACAGGAAGGCTCTCGGACATGCCAGATTCGAGCACAACTCCACTCTGCTGATATGCGACACCGCCTTGTGGAACGTCAACCAGAATGTGATCAACGCCTTCGGCAATGTCCAGATCATCCAAAACAATACTGTGCTCAGCAGCGAGAGCCTTGACTACCTGATTGATGAAAGTCTGGCTCAGTTCAGGGGGGCGTTGGTGCAGCTAAGGGACAAGGAAGGGAATACCTTGCGAACCACCGATCTGGACTATAACACCAAGGATAGTGTGGCCGTCTTCAGGAACGGTGGCTCATTGCGCGACAAGGACGGACAGATCATCGAGAGTGATGACGGGCACTACTATTCCAAACTCAAACTGTTCAGTTTCACGAACAATGTCAATATGTACACTGACTCCATATTCGTGAAGACTGATGATCTTGATTACAACACAGGCACCAGCGTGGCCACTTTCGGGACGGGTACCAACGCATGGCGGGACAACAATATGCTGTCTTCGCAGGCCGGTTTCTACGAAAGGAATCTGGAGAAGTTCACGTTCTTCAGAGACGTGCATATTCTTACGGAAAGCCAGGAGGCATGGGCGGATACTTTGGTGTATTACCGTGTCCCGAACAATGTTGAGATGTTCGGCCACGTTGAACTGCTTGACACAACCCGCAATGTGGCGGCGGTGGCTGGCTATATGCAGTATATTGACTCTTTGTCATTCATAAAACTGACCAGAGAGCCCGCCGTGATAGCCATCAGCGAGCAGGGGGAGAAGAGAGACACTGCGTATATCGGAGCTGACACGTTGATTCTCAGGGCGATTCCAAGGTGCGATGTGGATTCGTCGGAAGTCGCCAATTCCGAAAGCCGTCTGAAGGAGATTAATGTGGACCCTGTCACCGAGTACCGCCGAAAAGCTGCCGAGGCTGCCAAAGCCGCAGCGGAGGAGGCGCGCAAGAAACTCGAAGAGGAGGATCCTAACGCCGCCGGTGCGTCCGACAAAGGAACTTCGTCTGCGGCGAAGCCGGTAGGGAATCCAGCCGGGAGTGCGGCGGGAAAACCTGTGGGGAACCGCCGTCAAAGCCTTCCCGCCCCATGGGATGATTTTTATGAATATGCCCCTCCGCTGTTCCAGTTGCCGGACACCAGTTCCCTTTCAACACCGGTCACTGAGCCTGTCGAAGTGACACAGGATTCTCTTCTGACCAGCAACAGGATTTCCCCAAGAGACTCTCTCGCCGCCCCGACGGATTCCCTGTCCATGCCGAAAGATTCATTGAACGCCCAGACAGACTCTCTGGCTCTGGCCCCCAAGGATAGCACAAAGATTAACTTCATCTACGGCATAAAGAATGTCAAGGTTTTCCGCAGCGATATGCAAGTGGCCTGTGACTCTCTGGCCTACAATGATCTCGACTCTTTGATCAGACTCTACAAAAGCCCCATGGTCTGGAACGAGATCAAGCGCCAGTACACCGCCGACAGCATAACCGTCATTGTCAAGAACCAATCCATCGACCGGGCCAGCCTGATGTCCAACGCGTTCATCATCGTGCAGGAGGACAGCATATCCTACGACCAGATACGAGGCGCCGAAATGATGGCCTATTTTGACAGCACCGGCACGCTGAAGCGGTTTGACTCGATGGGCGGCGCTTCGGGAGTGTTCTTCATTGAAGAGAACGGAACCCTCGCCACTGTCAACAAGTTTGAGTCAAAGATGTTGACCGCGACGTTGAAGGACGGAAACATTCAGGATCTGAACTACTTCGACGCCGTGAAGACAGACGCCTATCCGGTAGTCCAGATGAAGAAGGACGATAAGATTCTCAAAGGGTTTGACTGGGAGCCGGACAAGCGGCCGAAAGGACCGGAAGACATCACGTCGTTCAAGCCGAGAAAGTCGCAGAGGAAGGTTTATGAGAATATGCCTAGGGCTGAATTTGCCCAGACTGACATTTATTTCCCAGGCTACATGAACAGTGTCTATAAGATGCTGGCCCGTCAGGATTCCTTGAAGCGCGCCCGCAACGCCGAGCGCAGGAGACTGGAGGCGGAGAGGGAGGCAGAGGCTGCCGCTCTTGCAGACAGTCTCGCCGCCGCAGCGGCTGACAGCCTTTCGTTGAAGGACAGCCTCGCGCGGGCCGATAGTCTGGCCTTGAAGGACAGTCTCGGTGTTGGTCGTGATTCCTTGTCCGTACAGAAAGACAGTCTTGCTTTGAGGGACAGCCTGTCCGTTTCTGATTCATTGGCTGTCGGCAAGGCGGATTCTTTGGCAGGCGATCCTTCCGCCATCAAGAAGGCTGAACGAGAACGCAAGAAGGCCGAGAAGGAAAAGGCCCGTCAGGACCGGATTGCCGCCAAGGAAGCCAGATGGGCGGAACTTGACGCCCGTGACGCGGCCAAGGCGAAGGCCAAAGAGGAAAAGGCTCTGAAAAAGAAACGCAAGAAGACTCTCAAGACCTTGAAGGCGATGGAGAAACGCCGTCAGAAAGAGGAACGGATTCTGGAGCGCTATAAGGCGCGATACGAAAAGCAGAAAGCCAAGAAGGAAGCGAAGTCAAGAAATAAGGACTGACCAACTGGCCAGTCCTTTCGTATTATCCTTTATGGATTTCCCGTTAGAGAAGTTTCTTCTTGAGAGCGTCGATCATGTCCACTGTCATCGTCTCCAAATCGTAAGACGGAGTCCACCCCCACTCCTCACGGGCGCAGGAATCATCCATCTTGTCCGGCCATGAGTCGGCGATCGCCTGACGCACAGGGTCTACCTCGTAGCGCATCTTGAATCCAGGAATATGCTCCTGAATCTTGTGGTAGATGATCTCAGGGTCGAAGCTCATTGAAGCGATGTTGAATGAGTTGCGGTGCTTCAGCTTTGAAGGGTCCGCGTTCATGATGTCCACGGCCGCCTTCAGAGCGTCCGGCATGTACATCATGTCCATGAAAGTGCCGGCGGCTATAGGGCAGACGAACTCTTCTCCTTTCACGGCAGCATAGTAGATCTCAACCGCATAGTCAGTCGTGCCTCCGCCAGGAAGTGTGACGTTGGAAATCAATCCCGGGAATCTTACGGAACGGGTGTCCACGCCGTATTTCGTGTGATAGTAGTCGCTCAGCAACTCGGTCGCCACCTTGGTCACGCCGTACATCGAACGTGGTCTCTGGATGGTGTCCTGAGGAGTGTCCTGATGCGGAGTCTCAGGCCCGAAGGAGCCGATGGACGAAGGAGTGAACACAGCGACATTGTTCTCCCGGGCAATCTCAAGAATATTCATGAGCCCGTCGATCTGGATGTGCCATGCCAGCTGAGGCTTCCTTTCGGCCACGGCGGAGAGCAGGGCGGCCAGATTGTAGATCGTGTCGATGTTGTACTTCTTGACTATGCCCAGAAGCTGCTCGCCGTTGCAGACATCAGCCTCCTCGGCAGGACCGCTTTCAAGCAGGACTCCCTTTGGTTCAGCACCCTTGATGTAGCCGGCGACAACGTTGCCTTCCGGGTACATATTCCTGATTTTCATTGTCAGCTCGGAGCCGATTTGTCCGGTCGAACCTATCACTAGTACATTTTTCATTGCTGTTCGCTTGTTTATTGCTAAATTAGCATCTACAAATTTACATTATTTTCTGAGATATGGCCTTAATAATGTCAAAATCTAAACAAATTTCTCAAAAATTGATATATTTGTCAGTGCGAAATCGAAACGTTTTATAAAATTATCAGATATGTACGGAAAATTCCAGGAACATCTAAAGGCAGAGCTTGCCTCCATCAAGGAAGCCGGACTCTACAAGAATGAGAGAAACATCGCCTCGGCTCAGTCTGCTGAGATCACTCTTCAGGACGGCAGCAAGGCTTTGAACTTCTGCGCCAACAACTATCTTGGTCTCGCTGACTCCCCAAGGCTCATCGAGGCCGCTAAAAAGGCAATGGACGAGAGGGGATTCGGAATGTCCTCAGTACGTTTCATTTGTGGAACTCAGGATCTGCACAAAGAGCTTGAGGCAGCAATCTCGGACTTCTTCCACACAGAAGACACGATTCTTTACGCATCTTGTTTCGATGCTAATGGTGGAGTTTTCGAGCCGCTTCTGACTGCTGATGACGCTATCATTTCCGACTCTCTGAACCATGCCTCCATAATTGACGGCGTGCGCCTCTGCAAGGCTGTCCGTTACCGCTACGCCAACGCCGACATGGCTGACCTTGAGCGTTGTCTCCAGGAGGCTCAGGCCCAGAGATTCCGCATCATCTGCACCGACGGAGTCTTCTCGATGGACGGCAACGTCGCCCCTATGGACAAGATCTGCGAACTGGCCGAGAAATATGATGCCCTCGTGATGGTTGACGAAAGCCACTCCGCCGGAGTTGTCGGCAAGACAGGCCATGGTGTCGCGGAGCAGTTCAATTGCTACGGTCGTATAGACATATTCACCGGCACCCTCGGCAAAGCTTTCGGTGGCACCGTCGGTGGATTCACCACAGGCCGCAAAGAGATCATCGACATGCTCCGCCAGCGCTCACGCCCTTACCTCTTCTCCAACTCCCTGCCGCCGATGATCGTCGCCGCCGGCATCGAGATGTTCAAGATGCTCAAGGAAAACAACGAACTCCACGACCGTCAGCAGGAGAATGTGAACTACTTCCGTGACAAGATGTTGGCCGCCGGCTTCGACATCAAGCCGACCCAGAGCGCCATCTGTGCAGTGATGCTCTACGACGCGCCTCTTTCCCAGAAGTTCGCCGCCAAAATGGCCGAGGAAGGAATATTCGTGACCGGCTTCTACTATCCGGTGGTTCCGAAGGGCCAGGCCCGCATCCGTGTCCAGCTCTCAGCCGCCCACAAGCGCGAGCACCTCGACAAGGCCATCGCCGCCTTCATCAAGGTCGGCAAGGAACTCGGCGTCATCAAATAAGTGATGTGGGGAATATGAATATCCCGTGGCATTCAATTGCCTTATAATCAAGATAGTAAAAGACTCTCCCTGTGGGCGAAGCCGTGTAGGGAGAGTCTTTTGTTTTATTGAAAATCAACTTGTTGTCTGCCACGGGTTATTACTCCGCATAGAGTGAGATGATGTTGAGGATGACCTGCGAGGCCTTCTCGATGCTCTGAAGCGGCACGAACTCCATCTTGCCGTGGAAATTCAGACCGCCCGCGAATATGTTCGGGCAAGGCAAACCCTTGAAACTCAGGTTAGCCCCATCGGTGCCTCCACGGATCGGCTGGATCTTCGGCTTGATCCCGGCCATCTCCATCGCCTTCACAGCCTTCTCCACCACATGATAGTGCGGCTCCATCTGCTCGCGCATGTTGTAGTACTGATCCTTGATGGCAGCCGTGGCCGTGCCCTCACCGTACTTCACATTTATGAAGTCCACGCATTTCTGCATGATGGCCTTTTTGTTCTCGAACTCGGAACGGTCATGGTCACGGATGATGTACGTGACGTCAGCCTCCTCCACAGAACCATTGATGCCCACGACGTGGAAGAAACCCTCGTAACCCTCGGTGTATTCAGGCCTCTGCTGAACTGGCAGCAATCCGTTCATTTCCATTGCGATAAGTATCGCGTTCTTCATCTTGCCCTTGGCGTAGCCGGGATGCACATTCCTTCCTTGAATATGAATCTTCGCCGAAGCCGCGTTGAAATTCTCGAACTCCAGCTCCCCGATCTCACCGCCATCCATCGTGTAGGCATATTCAGCCCCGAACTTCTTGACATCGAACTTCACGACTCCGCGCCCGATTTCCTCGTCAGGAGTGAACCCGATCTTGATCTCGCCGTGCTTAAACTCCGGATGTTCCACGATGTACTGCACCGCGTCCATGATCTCGGCAACTCCAGCCTTGTCGTCCGCCCCGAGAAGCGTTGTTCCGTCCGTGGTGATCAGCGTCTGTCCCACATAGTGAAGCATCTCAGGGAACTCCGAAGGCTTCAGCGCCAGGCCTGGAACGCCTTTTAAAGGAATATCCCCGCCATCATATTCGTTGATTATCTGAGGTTTGATGTTCGCCCCTGAAGCGTCAGGAGCCGTGTCCACGTGGGCGATGAATCCGACCGCCGGCACTTTGGCCTCGATGTTGGAAGGGATCGTCCCCATCACGTAACCATATTCATCAAGAGAGGCTTCCACTCCGAGCGCCTGAAGCTCATCGCGCAGCATCCGGAGCAGATTCAGCTCCTTCTCCGCCGACGGCTGGCTCTCTGACTCCTCGTTCGACTGAGTGTCAATGCTGACGTACCTCAGGAACCTGTCTAAAACTTTTTCCATTGTTATATTCTTTTTTCCACGGTCGCTGAGCTTGTCGAAGCGCCCGGAAAGAAACCCGACGAAAGTCACTCCGGCAGGCTCAGCGACCGATTTTTATTCCTTAGCCCTCAAAGAAGCGATCACCGTGTAGGCGATGATTCCTATGAACGGAATGATCGCGATCGCCTCGCCGTACTGAGCGTTCCAACCGGCCATGAACCAATCCACGTTGAAGAACTTCAACAGCGCGCTCACAACTCCCATCAAAGCGCCACCGGCTATGAACCCGGAAGCGATCAGCGTACCCTTGTTCAGACGAGCCTCGTTAAGAGCCTTGTCCTTAGAACGTGTGCTGACGTACCAAGAAATCGCTCCACCCACCAACAGCGGCAGGTTAAGATCGATTGGAATGAACATTCCAAGCGCGAATGCCAGAGCCGGAATCTTGAAGAAAGTCAGTACGATAGCCAGCACGGCTCCGATTCCGTAAAGCAGCCACGGAGCACCGCCACCATTCATCATAGGTTGGATCACAGCCGCCATAGCATTTGCCTGAGGAGCCACAAGAGCCTGGTCACCAACGAATCCGTAGGTCTTGTTCAGCACGAGCATCACTCCGCAGACAGTCGCTGCCGCCACGGCCACAC
>DCMG01000074.1 GCA_002321335.1 Bacteroidales bacterium UBA1628
GCGTAGGTGAACGGACTGCCGAGTTTCAGGCATTCCAGCCGGCTGGCCTTACCTGTCTCGCCCATTGAGAAGGCGATCAGCTCGCATGGTCGCTGAGCCTGTTGTGATCGCTGAACGTTTACATTAACTGATCCCTGAGCCTGTCGAAGGGACTGTTGTTCAGCAGTACGGCCTGACGCTTCGATGGTTGGTGAGCCCGGTCGAACCACAGGCTCAGCGACCGTGTAAAGCCCCAGCACCCGGGCGACATCCCCTTCCGAGCCCGCCATCGCCGCGATCTTCACAATCTCCCCACCGAACTTCCGGCACTTCTCTACAGTGCTCTGCAGCACATCATCCGAAGGCGTTCCAGCGAAGAAATGACTGGAACGGATCATCGTGGTGCCATATTCAGTGCAAGCCCTGCGGAGTCTTTTGCCTATCTCTTTCGGAGCCTCGATCTCCAGATCCAGAAAAGCCGCTCCGGCCTCCACCGCCACCGTCAGTTTCTGCTCGGCTTCCTCCCACGTTCCGTTTCCGTCATCGGCCACCCGGCAGGTCGCCACCAAAGGCGTGTCTGAAGATGAGAACAGGTACTCGATCTCCTCGATGTCCAGCGGGCATCTGTCCAGCCGTATCTCAGCCATCTGAATCCGTGGCTCGCTGCTTTCCAGCAGGTTCATTATCTCTTCCAGAGTTCGGTTCTGGATTGTTGTGCAGATCATATTCTTAGATTCAAATTATTTCAAAGCCTCAACCGCGTCCTCGACCCGAAGTTCCCTTGTCTCGACCCGACCGATCCCCAGCGGCAGCACAAAGTGGACTAACTCCCCGTCCGCCTTTTTGTCTTTCTTCATCGCATCGGCGAGAGTGTCAATGTCGTACGGACTCTCAACCGTCAGCCCGCAGTCCGCAAAATCCGCTTCCAGACGCTCGGAAAGACCATCCGTCAACCCCAAGGACTCAGCCAGCCGGGCAGCCAGAATAATCCCCATCGAGACAGCCTGCCCGTGCGAGACCGCCTCGGAGGAATTCTTCTCGATGGCATGCGCGAAAGTATGCCCCAGATTGAGCAGCCGGCGATCTCCGCGCTCGTTCGGATCCCTTCCTGCAATCCCAGCCTTTACCTTTGCCGCTGCCGCAATCAGCTCTCGAAGCGTTTCTGAATATTCCCGTACGGCAGCATCAGCGGAGCCTCCCGACGCTCGCTCATGAATATTCACGAGCATATTCACCGCCCTTTCATATTCATTGCCCTTGTTGTTGATGATGAATGTTTTGAGCAGTTCGGCAGCACCGGAGAGAATCTGCTGGTAGGGGAGTGTCTCCAGCGGCTCCGGGCAGATGAATGTCATTTCCGGCTGGCGGATCACTCCGATGATGTTTTTGTAGGAGTCGAGGTTCACGCCGTTTTTGCCGCCGATCGCCGCATCGACTTGTGAGAGAAGGGTGGTCGGAACGAATCCGAACTTCACGCCACGCTTGTAGACCGAAGCGGCGAATCCGACCAGATCCGTTGTGATCCCGCCACCGACACCCAGTACAAACGCCTCTCTGTCAGCACCTTTCTCCAACAACCATTCTTCAATCTCCAGCAGCGTGGCGAGCGTTTTCCTCTCTTCCGTCGCCTCCACTGGGAATATTCCTTTCGCCTCTATGCCAAGCCTTTCCACGATGCCGCCCACATTGCGATCGTGGATTATGAATATGCTTCCGTAGCCGCTGAGGTGTCTTTTGACCTCCTCCAGCGGGCAGTCGATGATGTTGATTTTCTCCATCCGGTTATTCTTTGCCGATTGCTTTGGCGGCACGGCTACAATGTGTAAAGATTCAGCCCGGTCTCCTTGTCGAAGTGACGCCCTACCTTGCAGTTACAGCGCCTGATGAACACCTCGCACGCTCCGTTGATGGTTGCGGTGAGCAGGTGGCCGCCCACAACCGTGTAGTCGGCCCGCCCGAAGTTGGCGTGAAGATGCAGATAGACCTTGCCTTCCTTCTCGGAGATGTTGCCCACAAGGCTGGAGATCTCCATCTGCTCCTCGAACGTCTTATCGACATAATGTTTGGTGGCCGGATTGAGGAACCTCAGGGTCGCATTGTTCACCGCTCCGATCCCGCTCACCTCTCCAGCCAGAATCCCTTGCTCCTGACAAAACGTCGCTATCGCCCCCATCAGTTCCTGATGATTGTCTATGCTGACGACAAACCTGTCGCCATCCTGCTTGAATGTGTACATTGCTCAAAATTTTTTGTGAATATACTAAATTTCCCGATTATTTCTCTTCGTAGTGGCCGTATGCTGAAATAATCAGAACGATGATATCTTTGTGATTACTTTATCGGCATAATTTACTAAATTTGTCTCTACGACCTTTAGGGTAGAGAACAAGGCTGCAAATCTAAGGTTTATTAATTTTATATGTTAAATAATGATAAAATGCGGGCTGGTCGGAATCGCACTTTGACCGTTTCCGAAGAAGAGATTCCAGATTTGAAGAGGGGTATTACCTTGCCTGAGGAACTTTCGGATAAATCTTCTTTTGTGGATCTGCTTATCAATGCTGACGCATTAGCCGTATTGGACAGGATTCCTGATGAGTGTGCGAGTTTGATAATCATAGACCCTCCTTACAACCTAAGCAAGACATTCAATTCCTCGAAGTTTAATGCCATGTCCGATAATATGTATGAAGAATATTTACGTACTTGGTTTCAAAAAGTATGTCATAAGTTAAAACCAGATGGCTCCTTATATATGTGCGGAGACTGGAAGTGCTCTTCATCACAACAAAAGGTCATCAGAGAGGAGTTGACTGTCATCAATAGAATAACATGGCAGCGGGAAAAAGGACGTGGTGCAAAGGCAAATTGGAAGAATGCTATGGAGGATATCTGGTTCGCCGTCAAAGATAAGGATAAATACTATTTCGATGTGAATTCGGTGAAAATGAAACGTCAAGTTATTGCTCCATATAAGGAAAACGGTAAACCAAAAGATTGGGAAGAAACCGACGAGGGCAATTTTCGAATTACTTTCCCTTCGAATTTTTGGGACGATATCAGCATTCCTTTCTGGTCAATGCCGGAGAATACAGATCACCCGACCCAGAAGCCCGAAAAACTGATGGCGAAACTCATTCTTGCGTCCTCCCGGCCAGGAGATATTGTCTTGGATCCATTTGTTGGTAGTGGAACTACATGTGTTGTGGCAAAGAAACTTGGCCGACATTATTTGGGAATTGAGATCGATGAAGAGTATTGCCTTTGGGCGGCAAAACGTTTGGCTTTAGCTGATAAGGATATGGAGATTCAGGGTTACAATGGCGGTTTTTTTTGGGAGCGTAATACTTTGAATTTTCAGAAAAAATCTTCAAGTGTCAAACACTCTCGTTCCGAAGAATATAATCAAACACTGTTCGGTTAAAATGAATAAGATAGTTCATCAATTTGTTGACGACATCGTTTCCACCGCTCCTACAGGAGACAAGGATTCTGTCATTAAATATGTCTGCGAAAGATATTCATTTACACTGGACAGGAAAGTGTATTACTGCCGCTATTTTGCTGTTCGTTTTAGTTATTCTCAAAGCGGTGCTTTTAGCAATACGGTACTCTCCCTGTCAGCATTGCAAAAATATGATAAGATACCTTTCTTCGTTGTTCTTGTTAGGAATAAAGCTTCTAATGTCATTTATCTCGCTAACTCAACGTTCCTGTCAAAAATCAGTCATAGCTCTAAAGAGTTGACTATGCGTAACATCAAAGGCAGTTTCAATGGAAGCGATATAGTCAAAGAGTACAATGGATTGAAGAATGCTCCAGAGAACTTCGACGAGTTGTTCACACTTCATGAAGGATTAGAGTGGGATGATAATTTATTCAGATTGGTTGAGGCGTCATCTGCTATTAAACCCAAATCTCAGAAGTTTTCTCCCGGTGAGGCAGAACTGAACAATATTTTAGCTTCAGTTTCAAGAGCGCAGTCATTTGTCCGATCAGAAAATCTTCAAATTTTGAATCAAGATCTGAATGAGCGGTGCAATAAGTGTCGGGATGCGATACTGGTCGCATCTCATATTGAGAACGTGAATCTTCGCGGGCGACTGATCGAATTCCTTATTACAACTGACGATGCATTGCGTAACAGGATTAGCGCAACCCTTCGCGATAAGGAACAATTACTTCCTGAGTTCTTAACACATGATGACTTAGGAGATTATATTCGAGTATTCGACAACGGGAAAACATATACGGACATAAAGACAAAAATTCTTTATCTGGATTCGGCGCCTAAGGCATACAATGTGGATAAGTTCCTTGAGAAAATGGCTGAGAGTGATGCTTCATTCTTTTTCTTTTTGATTGGAATTGATGAACATGGCGTGTTTAATACTGCTCTATGTTCTGTCTATCATAGTGATTTAATAGATGCGTCTGTAGTTCAGCATCATTGGGCTGGAAGGGCGACAAGAGGAGTCGTTCAGTTGAATGGTAAAGTGTTGAACCAGATATTGAACGATAAATCATTTGAGAATAAGATTGATTTGCAGAAAGCGATAACGTATTTGAAGGATCTCTTGGCACGGTAAAAACATATTATCACTGTATATTTCAGGAATATGAGAAAGGACATCAAGAATGTGGTTTTTGATTTCGGCGGGGTGGTAGCCCCTGCGGATCTCGGCGTTGTCATCAACAAGTTCAAGGCGCTTGGACTAGAGGATATAGAAAAGTACCTCAATATGGTTCGTCAGCAGGGGTTCTTCGGGGATTTCGAGACGGGTCTGATAGACAAGGAGGAATTCCGGGCCAGAGTCGGCAAGGAAGTCGGCAGGGAAGTGAGCATGGACGAGTGCCGCGACGCCTACATGGGATTCTTCTCAAGTGTTCCGGAAAGGAATCTTGAACTGTTCAGAAAACTCCGTGCCGAAGGCTACCGCCTTTCGCTCCTGTCCAACACCAATCCGTTCATCATGGAATGGGCTCTGAGCAAAGCCTTTGACGGCCACGGCCACTCGCTTGATGAATATCTTGACAGCATCTACGTCAGCTACGAGATGAAAGTGATGAAACCTGACGAGAAGATATTCCGCATGATGCTTGAATCCGAGAAGGTAACTCCGTCTCAGATCCTTTTCATCGATGACGGCCCCAAGAATGTCGCCGCAGCCAGATCAATTGGCATCAACACCATCCAAGCCACCAACGGAGAAGACTGGACTGAAGATGTCCTCCGTTTCCTGGCTTGATATTATAGAAATATGTTACAACAGCAGCCGAAAAATCAAAAGCGGAATTTTGGTAACGTGCAAAATTCCGCTTTTGCCTTTTTTCGGCTGCCACTCTATACGAGTTAGAAGCTGTTTTGGGTTGTTTGTTCTTTTAAGGAACCATTCAAGCAACCAAAACCATTTTCTGGCAGACGTCTATTTCCCCTCCACCTTCTGGATGCGGATGGCGAAACCACCGGAGCGGGCCAGATGCATCTTCAACTTGGTCTTGGCAGAGACCTTCTTTGTGGAGATTGAATATGTCTGCATTGAATCCTGCTCCTTGACATCGCCAAGGCCGTCAGCACCAGGAGCATCAGCATAGATCGTAGCGGTGTACTTTGCACCCTTCTCAAGGAAATCCAGAGGGAACTCAAGGTCGCGTTCGTTTTCATCAGTAACCCCACCAATGAACCAGTCACCCTCTTTGGCGGAATCTTTCACCTTGGCCTGGCGGGCAATCACAAGGTAATCTCCCGGCTCTGCAAGAAGATATTCGCTCCGCTCCCAGTCAACGGCCACATCTTTAATGAATTGGAATGCGTCCATGTGCGCTTCATAATGTTCAGGAATGTCTGCTGCCATCTGAAGAGGAGAGTACATGGTCACATAGAGAGCCAACTGCTTGCAGATTGTCGAGAGCACCTGCTGGTGATCCTTAGGGTTCATCTTTGACATGTCCATCTCGAATATTCCCGGAGTGTAGTCCATCGGACCGCCCTGAAGACGGGTGAACGGAAGGATTGTCACGTGATGAGGCATGATCTCTCCACGGTACTCAGTGCCTTTTGCGGACTCGTTGCCGATGAGGTTAGGGTAGGTCCTGCACAGACCGGTCGGACGAACTGCCTCGTGGGCGTTGACCATGATGTGGTGGTCGGCCGCCTTCTTGACGCAGAGCATGTAGTGGTTGATCATCGACTGGCTGTAATGGTGCTCACCGTAAGGGATGATGTCCCCCACGTAGCCACTCTTGACAGCGTCGTAACCATATTCATTCATAA
>DCMG01000058.1 GCA_002321335.1 Bacteroidales bacterium UBA1628
GAGAGAGCCACTTTCGTGAAGGATTTCTGGACGATAGCCTCTTACCTCTTCGTTTCCCCGCAGGATTTCGGGAAGTACGGAATCAAGGCCGGAGCGGCCGTGGATCCTCAAAGCAACGACCCTCGCCGTCAGGCCGACCCTCGAGCAAAGGTCTATGACGATGCCGCCACCGCACCTTTCCTTGCCAAGGACGTTGACAAGTTCTGGAAACCGGAGGTTGCAGAATATGTCGCCAAGGTCGCTTCCTTTGTCGATGAATATGCCGGTGAATGGTCAGTCGCTGCCTTCGAAAAGGCTCTTGAGGACTTCATCCGAGGCAACGAATGGCCGATGGGCAAGGTGATGAACGCCACCCGTCTTGCCCTCGCCGGAGCCGCCAGCGGCCTGGGAATCGCAGACATAATTGTCCGCATCGGCAAGCCCGAGACCCTCGCCCGCATCGCCTTCGCCACCACCCGTCTGGCGTAAGACCAAGCCTTTAGACATCTCTTTGTCCGGTGAAAGTCCCCTTCCACCGGACAAATTGCGTATTATCGTTACTTTCTCCGGCCATTAGGCTTTTAGCCGGACAAACACCTCGTAGTGAATAAAATTTACCGATTCAGCCACTCCCGGAGCTCCGCTGATTTTTCCTTGCTCAGTGTCAATGGCTGGTCACATCCCTTGAGCCGGATCATGAGGCGTGAGTTGAAGAACAGGCTTATGCGTGCTATTGAATCGATGTTCGCGATGTATTGCCTGTTGAGCCGGAAGAACATTCTCGGGTCAAGTTCGCTCTCCAACTCGCTCATTGTGAACTGGACGGCATTCGCGTCGCCGTCCGTAAACTTGGCGTACACGTGCCGCTTGTCGAAATAAAAATACAGGATGTCCTTCACATTAACCGGAATCAACTCATCTCCTTTCCAGATCAACATGCGCTCCCTGTAAGTCCGGAGTTCACCGATGACCGTGTCAAGCCTGTCCTTGTCGAACGCTTTCCGCCCGGCGATGCTTTCCACTTTCTTAAGCGCGGCGGAAAGACTCTCTTTATCGATGGGCTTGAGGAGATATTCCACACCATTGTTCTTGAACGCCTTGAGCGCATAATCATCATAGGCTGTGGTGAATATGACCATACATTCCGGCATTACCGCCTGGAACGCGTCGAACACATCATGATCCCGCAGCCTTATGTCCGAGAAGATAATGTCATATCCGGAATATACCGAAAGCCTTGATATGACTTCCGAGGTGGTAGTCAAAGGTCCGTCTATCTCCATATCCGGTCTGAGAGCCTGCAGCATACGTTTTAACCTGCGGAAACTGATCTCCTCGTCTTCTATTATCAATGCTTTCATAATGCTTGAATTATGGGAAGGCTTACCTCGAAGAACCGTCTGTCGCCATCCCCGGTTATGCTTATCACAGGCTCCCTGCCACATTCTATTAAATATCTCTTCTTTAGATTCTTAAGTCCGATGCCGTTGCCCGGAATGTAGGACGCTGAGACTTGGCGATTGTCATACAGACTGTTGCTCACCACAAGCCGGTCGCCACGTCTGAACACCCGGATCCGTAGCGGGTGTTCCTGTGACGGACAGTTATGCCTGACAGCATTCTCTATCAGCAGCTGCATACTCATCGTCAGAATCTTTTCATCGCTCTGGCACTCAAGGCCTCCGTCGCTGAAATCTATGCTTGCCGGGAAACGGGTCAGCAGGATTGACACATACTCCTTGGCGAATGTCATCGCCTCCGAAACAGGGACAATGTCTTTCTCAAGACTGTTGATGATATATCTGTATATCCTTGACAGAGAAACGGTAAACCGTTCCGCCCTTTCAGGATTCTCTTCGATCAACCCTGAAAGGATATTAAGGCTGTTAAAGACAAAGTGAGGATCCATCTGTGATTTGAGAAGTCTTTTGGTCAAAAGAAGATTCTCCTCTTTTTGCTTGATGACGATATCTGTATATTCTCGTAACACATGGAATTCGGCCACAAAACTGGCAACGATGCAAAAAATATATAAACTTCCCCAAAAGTCATCTGTTTCAGGTTTATATATAAATTCAGCGATATACGTCTCATATAAAACAGCAATTAGAAGATTTAGGCTGATCGTTAGAATTCCGTTGATAATTAGCCTTTTTGGAGTTGTTTGTTGTGGATGTTTCTTGCGTAGCAAAAAATGTTCGAGAAGTAGACTGGTGAGAGTGAACGTAGCGCAATACCCGAAATCTACGAAAATCCCGTTTATATTTATAGACCAAGCGTTGTGACCGACATAGATGGCGCTCCATAACAACGCGTAAATGACGTATGCCGCTATGGAGAGGTACAACTATTGTTTTAAGAATGTTGACCACATTAGAAAGAACCCTTCCTTAATATATTGCAATGCTTTCATTCGTCACGTTTTTCACAAATTTACACAAACAATCGGCAATTGCATCCTATGACAACCCGAAACGGAATTTTATTGTCATATTCAGGATAAATCCTGTATCAAATCATCAAATATTCCTGTTCGACACGCGAATATTCCTGTTCATACATCCCATTAATCATAATGCCGCTTTTTCGGGTACATTTGCAAAATAACTTTAAATTATTCATTATATGAAAAAGTTTTTTCCACAATTGGTCATCACGCTGATTGTCTTGTGTGGCACATTGACAATGTCCGCTCAGGAATCTTTGCCGAGATCCGCCGGCTATAGAGGGAGCGTTACTCTTACTGACCAGTATTTTGTCATTGTCGGCTTTGAAACATCACACGGGTACATGTTCAAT
The DNA here is from genome assembly GCA_002321335.1 of Bacteroidales bacterium UBA1628. Taxonomy (GTDB): domain Bacteria; phylum Bacteroidota; class Bacteroidia; order Bacteroidales; family UBA932; genus Cryptobacteroides. Next base: position 2,779 of record DCMG01000058.1, read on the forward strand.
GAGCATCATTATATAGGTGCTGGAGTAGGCGGATTCTTTATCCCTACAGATAATCTGCCACGTTTCGGACAAGTGTTTGCGGATTACCGGGCGTATCTGTCTGACAGATCGAGCACTATGGTAGCCGGTGTCAAGGCCGGTTTCTGCCATGCTTTCAAGACAGGCAGCGGAGATCACAATGGCTATAGCTTTATGAATGCCGCGACAGTGGAGCCGAGTCTTGGATGGATCTGGGGTGGTCGGAAAGGAAAAGGATTTGGAATAAGTCTTGGCGCGCAGGTCTTTATCCATAAGGATGATGTGGCTGCGTTGCCGAAATTAAACCTCTTCTACGAGTTTTAGACACGGCCTTGGCGACGGCCAGCAACTTTTGAAATCGCTTTGTCCGGTGAAAGCTCCTTTTTGCCGGACAAATTGCGTATTATCGCTTGTTTCTCCGGCTGGAAGACATTTCCACGGACAAACACCTCATTCCGACTGCAGGAGGAGGAAGATCCGTCAAAATGACAGTCTTCCCTTAATGAGGGAAGATTTTTCGTGTTTTCGTCCCTTATTGAGGGAAAAATTACTGTTTCCTGTTGAGTCTAAGGAGGTGTTTAGATTTGTGTGAAATATTCTTTGAGGTGTAAAAACTCTTATTTTTATCCAAAATTATTTGTGTAATGGATAAAATAGGTTATTTTTGTCCATTATGAATGATTTGTTGGATGAAAGAAGCTGTTATTAAACAAAAAATGGAGAGGGATCGGCTGCTTGCTTACGATTATCAGGAGAGGATCGCACAGCAAACAGCGATTCTCTACCGCGATAGCAAGATGATCAAACTCATCACGGGCCCACGCAGGGCTGGTAAGTCATCTTTGGCGCTTCAGATGCTCAGAGGGCAGAACTTCGCATACCTTAACTTTGACGATTCCGCTCTTCTGGACGGCTTTGATGAATCCAAAGTTGAAGACTTACTGGAGGAAGTGTACAGCGGCTACAAATTTTTACTTTTGGATGAAGTCCAGAATCTGACCGGCTGGAGCATTTGGGTGGAGAAACTGTACAGAAGAGGTACGAATCTGGTCATCACAGGGTCGAATGCGAACATGTTGTCTGATGACATTGCGGCGATTCTGTCCGGGCGGTATCTGGAAATCCGATTGTATCCATTCTCGGCGGAAGAGTATAAATCGTACAGACAGAAAAGTGAACAGAATGCGGTCCCGGAGAATGTCCTGTATGATAATTTTCTGAAATATGGCGGTTATCCTGAGATTGCCTTGACACCTCAAGTCTGTGAAGGGTACATCTCCAGTCTTTATGATTCAACCATTGTCAAAGACATTGTGAAAAGATACAAGGTAAGAAAGGTTGACGAACTTTACAATGTCGCTGACTGGCTGCTTTCAAACTTTACCAATACATTCAGTATCACATCTCTGGCGGATGATTTGAATATGGGGAGCGTGACAACTGTCCAGAAATATTGCCGGTATCTTCAGAATACATACCTTTTCCAGTACCTTCCGAGGTTCAACAATAAAATGAAATTGATGAACAAGGCGGACAGAAAATGTTATGTGGTTGACAACGGCTATATTCTCGCACGAGCCTTTGAGCTATCGTCCAACCTTGGAAGGCTTCTTGAGAATATGGTGTTTCTGGAATTGCTGAAAAAGGGGTACAATCTGAAAATGCACGAACTCTTCTATTATAGATCCCGTAATGATAAGGAGGTTGATTTTGTCTGCAGAAAGGGTGTGACAATCCAGCAACTTATACAGGTGTGCTATGACAGGAGTCCCCAGAAAACCCGCAAAAGAGAGGTGGATTCTCTGATAGAATGCGCAGGCGAACTGAAAGTCAGCAAACTTCTGATAATAACGTGGGGACAGGATGAAATTTTTGAAAAAGATGGATACACCATAGAGGTGATTTCTGTGAGGAATTGGACGGCAATTAGATATAATATATAACAGTTATGGCAAAAGGTTTCGGGAACACGTGGTGGGGGAGCAGGTGGCTGCAGTCGTTGACACACATCGATTATGAGAACAGGATCCCCCGCGGGGCGACATACGCCCGCGCCGGTGCGGTGCGGGAGATCAAGATCAAGGGGAATGTCATCAGTGCGAAGGTGAAGGGAAGACGGCCACGGGCATATTCAGTGACCATCATTGTACCGCCGTTTTTCCCTGAGGATGTGGAGAAGCTCCTTCAAGGGATTATGGCAAGGCCGGACATCGTCTCGAAACTGCTTAAGCATGAGTTGGACCCGGAGGTTATGGACATCGCTTCGGAGTGCGGACTCAGGATATTCCCGGAAAAATGGACAGACTTCAAGATGCAGTGCAACTGCCCGGACTGGGCTGTGCCGTGCAAGCATCTGGCTGCGGTCATTTATATGATGAGCCGGGAGATCGACAACAACCCTTTTCTTGTTTTCACTATCCACAATGTGGATTTGCTGGAAGAACTGAGGAAACGCGGCGTTACGGTGGATGAAGCAGCGAAGGCAGCCACGGTGCCGTCAATCAGAGATGTTATCGAGTTTAGGAAATCCGCCAAGGAGGTATGCAAGGATGCTCCTGAATTTCATAGGGTTAACTTCTCACGTCTGTCGGACAGGTTGGATGTGCTTCTGATGCTGCTTCCGCCAGACCCTACGTTCGATTTGAGTGGTGACTTCAAGGAGCAATATTCATCGCAGATGCGGAAAATCCGCGGCAATGCGGTCAAATTCTTCGATGGAAAACTCACGGCGGAAAGGCTTTTCCCGTCTCAGATGCTTTCCAATGAATATAATGAATATGCTCTGTCGGGGGATTCTGCCGTGTCGCTGGAATCAGATCTGCTCCTGAATTGGAATATGATCTATTCGCCTGACGGAAAGGAGTTTGCCGAAGCCGACGAGAATGCTGTCCTGCGGGAGATCGCCGGAATCAATCCGGATTTCATCCCGGACTATTCCCCGAGCGTGGCCGCCTTGCATCAGGGCTTTCTGGCTTCGATGCACCTGATGGCGAACGGAGACATAGCTCCGCAGATTGTCCGGTTGGCCGATGGAAATTATGCCGTGAGGTGGATCCCTTGTACTGTGGACACTGAGGTTACATCACTGCTGGAGTCTTTGGATGCCATCATCCCGGACACGATGATTCGGTTCAAGGTCGGGAAGTCCGGTAAATACGTTAGGAACAAGGCCGAAACATTGGTCTCGTACCTTTTTGGGAAACTTGTGCCTGAACTCAGCCTTGCGGCACACAGACCGCTCACAGGAATATTCTTTGACAATGAGCGCTATGCCTTTGACCAACCGGGCGAGCGGGAAATTCCCGGAAGTGTCTCCGCTTGGTTGTCATCATATTCAATACGCCAGTCCCGTTTCGTGCCGGTGCTGACGGTTGATGAGAATGTGGACGGGATGTTCTATGTGAATCTCGGTGTCGAGGATGCCGAGGCTCCGGAGAAATGGATAACCTCATTGTCTGATGTTCTGACCAATGACGAGTTTGCGAGGACACGGTTTGCGATTCTGAAAGCGTTCACGGATCTCTCGGTCATCATTCCCAAGGTCGGGCGCTATATCGCACGAAAGGCGACACCGGCGCTGAGATATTCATTGGATGAGTTCGTGCCGCTTTTAATGAGAATTATTCCTGCGATCAAACTGTTGGGTGTCAAAGTGTTCCTTCCTAAGTCGTTGGAGAATCTTATCAGACCGAAACCGACGCTTAAACTAAAGACGAAGGCGGAAAGTTCGCCGTCTTGCTTTCGTCTCGCCGACCTGTTTGAGTTCGAGTGGGAAGTGGCTTTGGGCGACGAGGTGGTCTCTGCCGAGGAGTTCCACAGGCTTCTTGGTCAGGCCGGAAAACTGTTGAAATTCAAAGGACAGTACATCTACACCTCTCCGGAGGATTTGGAAAAGGTCAACAAGGCTATCGCCGGAATGGGGAACGTCAGTCCTGGCGAGATGCTTCAGGCCGCAATACTCGGTGAATATGATTCCGCTCCTATCGTCCTTTCCGATGAGGCCAAGGAACTTATCGAAAGATTTACCAAGGAAGAAGATATTCCTGTGCCGGACGGAGTCAAGGCCGAGTTGCGCCCTTACCAGAAACGGGGATATTC
>DCMG01000137.1 GCA_002321335.1 Bacteroidales bacterium UBA1628
TCGGTGAAGAATATGGCGAACACGCCACCGATAAGCGCCAGCGGCAGATTCAGCAACACCACGAGCGACTGCGAGATGTTCTTGAACTCTCCGTAAAGAAGCATGAAGATGATGAATATACTGAATATGCTCACGAGGGCTATGGTCTTGGAGGCTCTTTCCTCGCTCTCGAACTGTCCACCGTATTCAATGTGGTATCCTTCAGGCAATTCGATGTTCTCGGCAATCTTCTCTCTGATCGCTCCGACAGCCTTTGCGAGTTCTCCTCCGGTGGCGTTGCATGAGACGACCAGCTTGCGGCTGACGTTTTCCCTGTTGATGGTATTCGGCCCGGCTGCTGACTTGATGTCGGCCACGTAGGACAGCGGAACCTTCTTGCCGTCACCAGTGTCGATTGTCAGGTCGGAAATCCTCTCGATTGTAGAGCGGGCATCATCGTTTACCTTCAGTGTCAGATCGAATGAACGGTTGCCCTCATAGACTGTGGAGACGACCTCGCCTTCCATCATCACCCTTACGACCTCGGCGAACTCAGGCAGGGATATTCCGTAGCGGGCGAGCATCTCGCGTTTTGGGGAGATGTTCAGTTCCGGCCTCTCGACCTGCTGCTCGACATTGATGTCTGCTATTCCTTCCACACCAGAGATCGAGGCCTTGATCTTCTGTCCGATCTCATACATCTTGTTGAGGTCCGAGCCGAACAGCTTAATGGCGATGTTGGCCTTGGTTCCGGATAGCATCGCATCGATTCTGTGCGATATAGGGCCTCCGATCTCGATGTTCACTCCAGGAAGCACAGCCAGCTTCCCCCGGACCTCGTCGGTCAGTTGCTTTCTGGTTTTCTTGCCGAGTTCAAACGGGCATTCGAACTCGGAACTGTTCACTCCGAAAGCGTGCTCGTCAAGTTCGGCGCGGCCTGTCTTGCGGCCGACGGTCTTGATCTCCGGGATGCTGAGCAGGAGTTCCTCGGCCGTGCGTCCCATGCGGTCAGACTCTTCCAAGGATATTCCCGGAACAGTGCTGATGGAGATTGTGAAGGATCCTTCGTTGAAAGCCGGGAGGAAACTTCCTCCGAGGGTGAAGAACATCGCCACAGCCGCGATCAGCAGCGCTGCGACACCACCTATGACGCTCTTTTTATGTCCGACTGACCAATGGAGAGCCTTTTCGTAGTATTTCTTCAGCCAACGGACCAATGCGGGTTCCCGACCGGTCTTGTCGCTGTTCTGTGAGCCGAGCAGGAACGAACTGAGGACCGGTGTGACTGTCAGTGCCACAAGCGTGGACGCCATCAACGAGATGATGAACGTGATACCCAGTGGCTTTAGCATCCTGCCTTCCATTCCGGAGAGGAAGAAAAGAGGCAGGAAGCTGGCGATGATGATCAGCGTGGAGTTCAGCATCGGCATACGGACTTCCTTCGAGGCCTCATAGACCACTTTGACGACACTTTCCCGTTCGCTTTCGGGTTTCTCTCTGTTCTGCCGCAATCGCTTGAACACATTCTCAACGTCCACTATCGAGTCATCCACAAGCGAGCCGATGGCGATGGCGATGCCACCGAGACTCATCGTGTTGATCGTCAGCCCCATCCAGCGGATCGCAAGCAGCGAGAACACAATGGAAAGCGGGATGGAGATGAGTGAGATTATGGTTGTGCGCCAGTTCATCAGGAATATGAACAGTACGATGATCACGAATATGGCTCCCTCGATCAAGGACTTCTTCACGTTGTCGATCGAACTGTCGATGAAGCGTGACTGACGGAATATCTGAGAGTTGATCTTGACATCGGCCGGGAGGTTGGCCTTGAGTTCATCGAGGGCGTTGTCCAGTTTTCCTGTAAGAGCCAGCGTATTAGTGTTCGGCTGTTTGGTGACGGTCAGCAGCACGGCCGGCTTGCCATCGTTGGAGGCCAGTCCGAGAACCGGAGTCTTGGGGCCGATGCGCACGTCAGCGATTGCGTCCAATGTGACAGGCAAACCGTTCTGTGAAGTCTTCACCACAGCCTTTTTCAGTTCGTCTATGTCGTTGGTGGACAGAAGGCCACGGACGATATATTCGTTGCCATATTCATAAAGAGTACCGCCGGAGGCGTTCTGGTTCATTCCTTTGACAGCGTAGATGACCTCGTCCATAGAGACCCCGTGGCGACGCATCTTGCCTGGGTCCATCAGGATTTGATATTCCTTGATGTCTCCGCCCATCACAGCGACCTGAGCCACTCCGCCTGTCGAGAGGAGTCTTGGCCTGATGGTCCAGTCGGCTATCGTGCGGAGATCCTGCATGGAGGTTGTGTCTGCGGTCAGGCCGATGATCATCAGTTCTCCTAGGATGGAAGCCTGAGGTCCGAGGGTCGGATTTCCTACATTTTCTGGAAGGTCTGCCCCCATCATCGCGATCTTCTCGGAAACGACCTGGCGGGCTTTGTAAATGTCTGTTCCCCAGTCGAATTCGATGTTGACGATGGAGAATCCGGTAGCTGAAGAAGAGCGAACCCTGCGCACATTGGTCGCTCCGTTGACAGCGGTTTCGATAGGGAAAGTCACGAGTCTTTCCACCTCTTCCAGGGCCATACCCTCAGCCTCTGTCATCACCACGACCGTCGGAGCGTTCAGATCCGGGAACACATCCACTTCCGTGTGCATTGTTGAATATATTCCCGCAACCAGGCATAACACAGCGATCACAAGAATCACCATGCGGTTGTTGAGCGAGAACCGTATGATTCCGTTCAACAGTCCGTTTTCGTGTTTGAGCTGTTCCATAGGCCTAATGACTGTGTGAGTGACCAGCCGGAGCGGCGACTACCGAAGCCAGTTTGACTTGGATTGCACCGGTGGCGACAACAACTTCTCCCTCCTTCAATCCGCTCTTGACCAGAACTCTCTGACCGTCAGACTGTCCGAGCTTGACCTCGCGCTTGAAGAAGCCGGTCTCGTCATGCTGGACGAAGACGTAGTGGATTCCCTGATCCTCGACAACAGCACTGATTGGAACACTGATAGCCTTAGAGGAGTTCGAGGATTTCAGGAATATGTCAACGTAGGAACCGGCAATCAAATCTCCATTGTTGTCAAACTCGAATGTGACAGGAATATAATAGTCTCCGTCAGAGGCCTTTCCGTAGCCGAGCAACCGTCCATTGAGTCCTTTCAGGCTGTAGGCCTCATCGCTGTAGGATGTGATGAAGTTCGCATCCTTGATGCCGCTGAGGAGTCCATAGTATTTCTCGGACACATCTGCACGGAGTCTCAGCCTTCTGTTCTGGCTGACAACAGCTATCGGAGTCCCTGTCTCGACATAGTCACCTTGGCTGACGTTCAGTTTCTTGATGAATCCTCCAAGCGGTGACGTCACATTGACACTGCCGTCCTTAGAAGTACTTGAAGCCAAAGCCTCATACTCGGCCTTAGCCTGTTCGAATGCCAGTTTACTTTGATCCAAGTGGCTTTCGCTGACGATGTTGTCATTGCTTAGTTGAACATCTCGTTCATATTCCTTTTTGGCAGCCTCATAAACAGCTTTAGCCTTTGCAAGCTGGTCGCCACCACCGAGATCCTTGGAGGAGATTGTAGCGATGAGAGAGCCTTTGCCCACGGCTGATCCTTCTGTCAGTTTTCCGAAACTGATGATTCCCGAGGTCTTGGCGACGACTGTCATCTCGTCTCCCATCGCCGAGAGGATCTGTCCGCTTGTGTGGATAACCTCGGCGAAATCCCCGACGGACACAG